>NZ_QHHQ01000014.1 GCF_003258595.1 Acuticoccus sediminis | reverse complement strand
ACCGAGCCCTTGTAGGTGAGGAGGGTCGGGATCACGACGCCGACACCCTTGCCCGATCCGGTCGGCGCCGCGATCAGGCTGTGCGGAATATCATGCGAGGTGAAGAACTCGCCCGCGGATCGAGGGCGCGCCAGCTTGCCGTAGATCGGTCCGCGCACGTCCTCGAGCCTGGCCGTGAGACCGGCCTTGCGCAGCTCCTGGGGCTTGGCCCACTCGGCCGAGCCGTGGCTCGTGCGTTTGGGCTTGTGGCCGATGGCCGGGACCGCCACGACGAAGAAGGCCGCGACGCCGGCGAGGACGATGAGACCCGTTCGGAAGGGCTCGCCAAACCGGCCGACGATCCACGGGGCGTGCTCGAAGAACGTTCCGAAGCCGACATCGGCGATGTCGCCGCCGCTGCGCCAGGTCGTGTAGCCACCGGCAGCGAGCACCCCCAGCATGAGCCCGATAGCGAGCCCGATCAGCGCGAGGACGAGAACGTCGCGTGCGGTCTTCCCCACGACGTCCACCCCTACAGCCCGCGTCCTCCATCTCGCTCGCGCGCTTTGCGGGCGGCGTTCTTTCTCTGCTGCTCGTCGCGCTCCTGCCGATCGGTCTCAGCTCGCTGCGCCTCGGTGTCCCTATCGGTACGGCCCTTGTCAGCCTCTCCCGCCGCGCTGCGCGCAGGCGGTGCCGTGGTGCGGATCCCGGGTCCAGCGTCGACGGCCGGCCCGCTCCGGGCTTCCTCGCGTGCCGTCTGATAGACGGCAGCGATCTCCGTATGCATGCGCTGCAAGGCGTGATCGCGCTGCTCGCGGGTTTCCTTGCGGTCGCCGCGCAGGCTTCGCGACAGCTCGCGCTCACGCGCCTCCGCCGCGCCATACTGGTCCGCGAGGGCTTTGGACGGCGGCCCGCCCGAATAGCGCTCCACCGTCGCCTCGCCATTAAGGCCGTATCTCTCGGCGATTTGGCGCACCTCGACATCGGCCGCTTCCTTGAGCGCCGCACTTTGCGCGTCGGTGCCGGCGAGGCTCTGATAGCGCCCGGGCGCGGCAGGCCGCTGGTAATCACGATACTGGGCGCCCTGCATGTAGGGCGCCGCCTCGGCCTTGAGGCTCGCCACCTGCCGCATCAGTCGCACGCGCTCCGCCCCGCCCGGCAAATCGGCGATCCCCTCGTCCATCCGGTCGAACCGTGATTGCGTCTCGATGCGCGCCTGGTCGAGCTTCTGGCTCATCGTGGCAATCTCCTCTCGGCTGATCCTCGTGTGCTCGTCCTGCCGCTCGGATAAGGCCTTTCCATGTTCGATCGTGGCAGAGACCCGACGGAGGGCCTCCGCCATCCCTGGCGCGTCGCGCTCCAGCATCGTCGCCTCGGCCGCGAACCGACGGGCGTAATGGATGATCGCGGCCGCGGCTCGGATCGCAGAAACCTCGGAGTGAGCGGGCGCCACCGGTGTGCGCCCCTCCTTTGAAGCACGGCGGAACTCGGCGTCGGGAACGGTCCGCTCGTGAACGCCGCGGGCGTACCGCGGCGTCGCCTCGAGGTCGATCCCTTCCCCCTGCCCTACCGTCACGGCGAGGTCTCGCATCGCCTGATAATTGAACTCGCTGCGCTTGGAGACCTTCAGCCACGTCCCGTTGTCGAGGCCGCGTCGATGCACGACGACATGGATGTGCGGGTGGTCACGGTCGGTATGGAAAGCCGTGTAGTAGTCGAAGCTGTCGCCGCCATAGGCACCTGAGCCGAACATCTCCTCGGCCCACGCGCGGCCAGCTCTTTCGGCCGCCGCCTCGTCGGTCCCCTGCGGGAAACTGACGATGAAGTGCGAGGTGCGGTCCGCGCGGGCCTCGCCGTCGGTCGGCATGGCCCAGGCACGGACCATGTTCGCGACCTCCTCCTCGTCGATCTCGATGCCCATGAAGCGCTCGGAGCGCTGCAGCTCGACGCCACCCTGCCGCGCCAGATAGTTCATCTGCGCCTTCAGCCCGGCGACGTTCCGGGCGCCGCCGGTCCGCACCATCTTCACCACGGCCTGAGCGCTATGCCCTGGAACGCAAGGCGGCATCGGCGCTCCGCCAGGAGCGATATCCTCCTGATGCGCCGCGGCGATGGACTGCCGCATGGCCGCGCGTCCGCCGCGTCCGAGATCGATCTCGCCCCAATCCTCGCCCATGACGGCGTCGACGGCGGAAACATAGGCGGGAGCCCCCTTCCCCTTCGCCAAAAGCTCGAGGACCGGTTGCCTCACGATGACGACGCCTTGCGCAGCCGCGCCTCGCCGTCGGTGCGCCGGGTCGCGGTCTCGGTGATGGTGCGAAGCTCCGTATCGAGGCGCGACAGCGCCTTCCCGAGGTCTCTGCGCTCCTCCATGAAGGCACGATAGTCCGGGTCGTGGGTCCGATTTGCGGACTTGGCGATCTGGTTCACGTTCCGCGCGATGCCGGCAATCTGGGCCTGGACGTCCTTGAGGACGGCGAGCGTCTCGGCATCGGCCTCCAGAAACCCGCCGATCCGACGTGCCGCAATCCTCAAAGCGCGGTTTCGCTTGAGCCCGGCGCGGGCGATCGCCTCGTCGAACGCGGTGAGCTCGGCCTCCGTCATCTTCACCGAGACTATCTTCTCGGCCCGATTGGTCGCCGAGCTGGAGGCGTCGCTCGTCCACGAACCGCCCGAGAATCGGCGGTTCGGCCAGGGTGGCTGGCGGTCGGGATCGTCGGTCATGCGGGGAGGATCGGAGAGGTGAGGTGGCTCTAATCGCGAAAGTTCTACTTTCCAATATATCCTGCCTCGTACCTCACCTCAACCCATTGTCTTTGAAGACGCAACCGCCTCGTTGGGCCGACCCATCGCATCACGTTTGAGCTGAGGGAGCCGCGCTCCACGAGAGTCTGACCACCATACGCCATCACAGCGTTACCCCACTGCAGCGATGCATCAACGCCGCATTGGCTCAGCACGACCTCGCAGCGGCACAGCACTGCAGAATTACTGATCTGCCTGTTTGCAGCTCTGCATATTCACCGCCTCACACCGATGCCTCGATACGGCTCCGCAGCAACACAGAAACACGTCGTTCTCTCTCCGCATCACCACAGCATTGCAGGACCGCATATTAACGCCATTGCAGGATTGCCGTGCTACCGCGACACAGCAAAGCCCCAACGGCGACGTACCTCGCCACATCAACGCATCGCCGCGCGGTCACATCTTCGCAGCGATGCAGCACCGCAGCATCAGGAGACGAGGCAGTCGGCATGAAGCTCATCGCGTTCACATCCTTCAAAGGCGGGAGCGGCAAATCCACGACGCTGATGGCCGTCGCCTCCATCCTCTCCGAGCGCGGGATGAAGGTTGCCTGCTTCGAAGCGGACGATAACGAGCCCCTCGCCACATGGCGGGGTTACGGCAGCGAGATCGGCACCTGGGACGAGGCCAAGTGCGCGGTCTACGGCGCGCTCGATCTCGACGAGTTCGAGAAGAGCTACGAAGCGGCCGAGAAAGACGGATGCCAGATCGGCCTCATCGACACCCGTGGTGGTGGGTCTGACCTCAACCAGGCGATCCTGATGAACGCCTCCCTCATCGTCATTCCGACCGGGCTGTCCGTGATCGAGATCGACGAAGCGTTGGAGACGCTCCGCTACGTTGTCGAGTTCATGAAGACGATGAAGATCGACCGGCCTGTCGGCCTCTCGCTCAACCGCGTCCCCACGGGACGGCTGTCCAAGGGGGAGGAGAGCAGCCTCGACGTTTTGAAGGAAATGCCGACCTTCGACGCGAAGATTCCGGCCCGCCGCATCTACTCAGAGATCAAGGGGCTAGGTCTCCTCCATCTCTACCACAAGCGTCTGACCGAAACGCCGTCCAAACGCATCGCCGCTGGCCACACCGAGGTGGCCCTGATCGAGATCCGCTCCTTTACCGACGAATTGCTTGCCGCCCTCGAGGAGGATCACTGATGGGCATCGTCAGACCCGGCAAGGATACCCCGTCCTTCGACGAATTCCGGCGCAAGCGCTCCCCAAAGGGTGGGTTCTTCGGCGACACGGAAGGCTCTTCCGCACAGACCAGAGAAGCCGAAGTACAATCTCCCGCCACTGAGGCGCCGACACCCGCACAGACGTCCCTCGCCCCGGTCAAGAAAACGGCGCCCGAACCCGAGCCGAAGCCAAAAGTCGCGGCACCAGCCGGCCCAACCCCGGCTCGACCAGCCGCCACCGCATCGCCTGCAACTGCTGACGCGGCGCCAGCCCCGGAACCGGCGCCCGCCACCCCCAAAGGCGAGACGATACTGCTCAAAGCGCGGCTCGCCATACCCGCACAGGGTCACAGCGCGAAGTTCGACCAGGCCGCCGCGGTCTATGGCGACAAATCCGCTCTGCAGCTTCTGCTGGCGCCGGCGCTGACCGCCTACAGCGCCGCGATCCAAGCCGGCACCATCGGCAGTGCGCTGCCCGAGTACCCGAGAGGGGCGGGGAGTATCCAGATAAGCCGGGCCATCAGCCCGGACGTCTACGAGAAGGCGCGGGCCATCCTCGATCCGATGGCGCTGTTCCCGCCGGGCAAGCTCTCTGCCGCCATCTGCCGCCAGGCGCTGAGCCATTCGTTGGCGGCCGGCTGAACGGATCGGATCCGCCGCAGGAGCCGCGTCCCGGCAAAGCCGGGCCACGGCTGCGGGGGCTGTCTGCCCCCGGCGCGCGTTGCGCGCTCCCCCGAGGATATTTTCAGAAGATGATTGAGGGGAGTGGTCCGCGGCCGCCGACTTGAACCTCGGCGTCGGCCTGATAGGCTGACGCCACGGTACAGCCGGGGACGGCGATGACCGTGAAGGTGATGGCCGGAGCGAAAGCTCCGGCCTATTTCTTTGCGGGCGAGCGCTCGCGGAGCCGGATCACCTCAGAAGGGCAGGGGGGCGCGATGGCTTCCCGCCCGGTCAGGTCTGCCGTGGGTCCATCTCGGCAGGATCGAGCGGCCGGGCCGAAAGCCCCAGGCCCATCGCCGCCATCACCCGCAGCACCGTCGAGAACTTCGGGTCGCCTTGCTCGCCGAGGGACTTGTAGAGGCTCGTCCGCCCGACATTCGCCTCGGCGGCGATCTCCCCCATGCCGAGGGATCGCGCCACCTGGCTGAGAGCCCGCCGAAACTCCGCGGGATCACCGTCCTGCATGGCATCCGACAGGTAGGCTGCACGCGCCTCCGCGCTGTCGAGATAGTCGGCCTCGTCGAACTCCGGCAGCGTGCTCACATCAATCTTGTTCGTCATCGCCCACATCTCCAATCGTCGATGCAAGAGTTTTCGCTTTCGCGATATCGGCTTGCTGACTGTCCTTGTCGCCACCCAACAACAGAACCACGATCGTTCGGCCTCGCTGGGTAAAATACACGCGGTATCCTGGCCCGAAGTCGATGCGAAGCTCACTGACACCGCCGCCGACCGGCTTGACGTCACCGAAGTTGCCGGCCCTCATCCGCCCGATCCGACGGGCAATGACAGCACGGGCACGCACGTCTCGGAGCCGCCGCAGCCACTTGTCGAACTCGGGAAGGGGCAATGTATCCTATAGGAGACACATTGCAAGCGCCTTGTCTCCTGCAGGATACAATTTGAATCGACACCTGGCCGCAACCCGGCTTTCGGCGCGAAGCGCCGGTGCGGGCCGGGGGAGGGCGTAGCTCTCCGCCGGCCCGCACAATTTCGGGCTATCCGCCTCGTCTTGGTCGTCCTCGCCTTGCTGGGCGCTCCATCTGCCCGGCGCGCACGAAAAAGCCGCCGCACCATCTGGCGCGGCGGCTCGATCTGCCTGCTGCAGCGGTCGGATCAGGCGGCAAGCGCCTCCTCGCTCTCCTCGGACTTCGGGCATTCCTCGCGGCGGGCACGCTGCAAGATGAAGTCCCCCGCCTTCTGCGCCTCGGACGCGGCGCGGAAGATGGCGCGCTTGTCCTCCTTCAACGCCTTGAGCCATCCCTCGACGTAGGCGCCGGACTGATCGAATTCCGGCGTGACGCCGATCTGAACGCCCAGCATGCACGCGCCGATCTCGGCCACGAGTTCCTCGAAGGCATACGCCTTGCGGTCGGAAAACCGCGAGAAGCGATCAAGGCGGACGCTCGCGCCGGTCCAGTGGGTGAGCTCATGCGCAAGGGTGCCGTAAAATCCCTGCGCGTCGTGGAAGGTGGCGACGGGCGGCATATGGATGCGGTCGGCCTGAACGTCATAGTAGGCGCGGGGGTCGGCGCTCGTCTCGATGGTCGCGCCGGTGCGCGCAAAGAAGGCGTCAAGCTCGGGGTCAGCAGCGGTGCCGAGGTCGCGGGCCGGGTCGGGGCGGATGTAAAATTCCTCGGGCAAACCGTCGATCTGGTCGGCGTTGAAGACGCGGTAGGCGCGGCAATAGGGGATGCGCTTTTCCTCGCCGTTGTCGCCCTCGCGCTCGATGGTGCCGTACTTCACCACACACGCGGATTTCTCGCCCTTGCGAACCTGCCCGCCGAGCTCGCCCGCCTGCCGGTACGTCATCCAGCGCGCCGACGAGAAGCCCGCCATCGCCGCAGTCGCCCACAACATCAGGACATTGATCCCGCGATACTCGTCACCACTGAAGCGGCGAGGAAGGCACGCGCCGCCAGTGCCGCCCGTCCATGGCTTGCGCCAGGGCGGTGTCCCGGCCTCGATCTGCGCGATGATTTCGCTGGTGACGTGCTCATAGACGTCGAATTTCGCCTTCGCCATGTGTGGCCTCCGTCGCAGCCCGTCCGGTCCTGGTACCGATCATTGGGCGGGGTTTCTGAAGAGGCCCGCGAAGCGGCCCTCTCCTGAAACCCTGCCTCCCGGCGAGGGCAGGAGGGGGTGCCACGCAAGCTCGCGCGCAGCGTCCCGAAGGGGGCGGGGGGAGGGGGATCACCTGGCCACGCAGCGCGGCCGTCAGGCCGTGACCGTGGTTGGGGACACCCCCCGCCAGCTGCGCGCGAGCTTGCGTGGGGGAACCGGCGGTTCCCCCTGCGCCAAAGGGATCGTGACCCGAATGGGCCGAGACTGAGGGGGGAGGGCGACCATGCAGCCCGCGGCGGGTGGCAGCTCGGAGAGACGCCACACGGCGCCCTTGGGCTGCAGGGAGAACGCCCCGCTCAGGCTCGGGGAGGCCCGTTTACGGGCCGAGTAGAGCCCGGTCCCGCGTGCGGGATTGGCCCGGCCGGCTCATCGCAATCGGCTCGCCTGGGTGACACCCTCGATCAGCTGAGGGCGGCGCCGATCACTGCGCCGGACGGCGATCACGAATGACGGCTTCATCGCCGAAATAGCCGATCCAACGATCGAAGATCACGCGGGCCTCGTCCTGGGCGCGCCGCGCCTCGTCGTCCAGGCACTGCATGTAGTCCTCGATGCCTTCCAAGTACGCAGCGTACTCGTCGTTGATGAAGGCGCGCAGCTCCGGGTCGTTCCTCGGCGGGGCGTAGGGGTAGGGCTCGGCCGGCGGCAGGCAGGCTTGGCCGAAGGCCATGCCCGCCTTGAGCAGGCTGACCCCTACAGCAACTACGAGACGGCCGAGGGCAGCCCGCATCAGTAGGTGATGACGTTGACGACGCCCCCGCCGTATTGAACGCCGGTGTCCCACTGCTGCCAGCCCGGCGAATAGGCCGCGTCGGTCCCAGGCTCGACGACGATGTGGGTGCGCAACGTGTGCCGCTCCGGCGCGGACTTGCCGAAATAGACGGTCGTCCCGTCGTCGCCCGCACCGTAGCTGATGGAGGAGGTGTAGCAGAAGGCGCGCACTTCAGTCCGGTAGTCCTCGTTCCGCACCTCGTGATGGAGTTGCTTATCCTCGGGGCAGGAGAACGCCTCGGGTGAGGTCGCGGAAAGCCAGCCATAGTCCACGTCGTAGTTGTCGTAGGGCGTGCCGTCGCTCATGAGGCACAGCCCGATCGGCGACTTCGGCGGGACCGACGTGATGCGGTCGATCATGTGCTCAAAGGCGTCGGCACACCCGGCCGGAAAGCCGCCGGCGAGGCACAGGATGAGCTTGCAGTCGATGTCATAGGCACTGGCCGCCTGGGCCGTCGGGGCGGGGAGGGTGGTTGCACCGATCGCCAGCACGGCGGAACCGATGACGAGCCAGCGGGAGGAGTGTTTCATCAAGGGAACTCGTGTGGCCGCAGCGCGAGCGTGTTGGCGCATTTGCTGCAAATTTGAATTATCGATTACATTTCAAATTTGACGAGAATGCGATGCGAGCACCACCCAGTACCGCTTGGGCGCTGCTCTACGGGGTGAGAAGGCGAGACGGGCGACCGGATAAAGACCCAACGGCGAAGCCGGTATGCCGCCGCAAAGACAACCGGGCGAAGGGACTATGGGCGGACTACAGAGAGCGCAAGCGGAGAGGGTGTTCGAGAGATGGCACTGACGAAGAGCTTCAAGGAGACGGTGAAGGCGCGGGCCGACCGTGACCCGGCGTTCCGCGTGGGCCTCCTCCAGGAGGCGCTCGAGGCCTTCCTCGACGGTGACCTCGCCACCGGCAAGGTCCTGCTGCGCAACTACGTCAACGCAACCGGCGGCTTCGAGGAGCTCGGCTCACAAATCTGCACAAGAGCCCGAAGGGCCTGATGCGGATGCTGAGCGAGGAGGGCAATCCGCGGGCCGACAATCTGTTCGCCCTCGTGGCCCATCTCAAGACGGCGGAAGGTGTGTCGCTCTTGGTCACATCAAAACCGGCGCGGTAGGGACAGACGCATCACCCCATGCTGCCCTATCAAAATCGGACCGAGTCCGTTGAAGAAGTCCGTCGTTTACAGGCCCGTTGCCGATCGCCCGTTCCCTCGAATCTGCGCCGTCTTAATCCTGGAGTTGCCACGTTTCGGCGGACAGCTCTGCGCTTATACCGACGCGCCAAATCGTTGATTTGTCGCGTGCCGGTGACGCTCAGGCGCCGCGCGGGCTTGACCAGCGCGGAATGGATGATTGGAAAGGCGCGCTGGTATTACAGATTGAAGCCGCTCCTTTGCGGAACGTTCGTAATTGACGGCTGCGGAGCAAGATCGATTCGTAGACCGACGGCACCGCATTGGCGCCGGTGTCCTGCGGCATGTAGGTGCTGCGCGCCGCCCCCCGATTGGTTATCGCAGAACGGATAATACGGCAGCAGGTGAGGGAGCGAGATGGCGTTCTGGAGTGGAGAGACGCTAAAGCAAAGGCTACCTGAACTCGTTGAGCCCTATGCCGAGGTGGCAATCGACTGTGCTGCCTACACGCTGCGCATTGGCGAAGAGATTTATGTAAGTCCAGACCGGCAGATTTTAGCTCCGGATCGACATACTAAGCGCAAATTGGCGCAAGGTGACAGCTTCACAATTCCGCCGGGGCAATTTGCCTTCCTGGTGACTGAAGAACGGATCAAGGTTCCGGACGATGCGCTAGCATTTATATCTATCAAGGCTAAGCTGAAGTTTAATGGTCTTATCAACATCTCCGGGTTCCACGTCGATCCGGGGTATGATGGGCACTTGCTCTTTTCGGTTCTCAATGCCGGGCCTCGGCCGCTGCATCTTCAGCGCGGTCAGCCACTGTTTCTGATCTGGTATGCAGCCCTCGACGGCGTTACCACCATGAAGAAGGAAGAAGCTGGGTTCGCCGGAATCAAACCGGACATGCTGACCGGGATCAGCGGCGAGATTCAGAGCTTGCAGCGACTCTCGGAAGACTACAGGGAGTTGGAAAGGCGCTTCGACGCCAAGCTGAACGAGATCCAGTCCAGGACAAACAGCTTGAGCACCTTGGTCAATGTGTTTGTGGGCCTGGCCGTCGCCGTGATTGTCGGCTTCCTGATCCTCGTCGCGCAGATCATGCTGTCATAGGCCTTGTCTGAAATTCAGACATAGTCCATATATGACGTCTGAGAAGGCGACACGCAGAGGATGCCGTGCAGTTTCCGGAGAAAGAGATCGAAGCGGCGATCCGCGATGAGATCGCCCGTGCGCCGGCAGACCGGCCACCAACCAAGGGTGGCTGGCGGCCGGAAGTGGACTCGCTGGTGGTGGTGATGGTGACGCTCCGGGTTGAGCGGGAACTGGGCATCACTCTGCCGGAAACGGTCATGCCGCCCGGCGGCTTCGATGATGCCGAGACCTGCGTCCGCAGCATTCTCGCGCAATGCCGGACGCTCTGGACGGAGAAGCAGCCACAGGAGGGAGCACAGGTATCATGAGCACACAGCCACTCGGCTTTGCCGGCCCGGCCGACGAGGGTCAGGTTCTGGGCGCAAGGCTGAAAGAAGCCCGTGAATATATCGGCCTGAAGCAGGAGCAGGTCGCAACGCATCTTGGCATCCCCCGCACCGGCGTATCGGATATCGAGAAGGGCAAGCGGTCGGTCAGCGCCATTGAGCTGAAGAAGCTAGCGCATCTGTATCAGCGCCCGGTGCAGTTCTTCACCGGCGATGAACCGGCCGTGCCGGCCGATGTGGCGTTTCTCGCCCGCACGGCATCGGCCCTGTCGGACGGTGACCGGCAGGAGTTGCAGCGATTTGCCGAGTTCCTGCAGGCGAAGTCGAAGGGTTGACCGATGACCCGCCAGCAGGATCGTATCTCCATCCTCCGCGGCATGAAGGCGGCGCTCGGCCTGCTCCATGATCTCGGCCTCGACCGGGAAGGGAAGCGGGTACAGCGGGTCGACGTGTTCGACAGCATCGACCGCACCGGCGCGGCGCTGATGTTCAAGCCGATGGAGAAACTGCTCGGCGCCTTCATGAAGCAGAGCGGGATGGCGGGTATCATCCTGAATACCGAGCGCCCGCTCGGTATGCAGCGGTTCACCGCGGCGCATGAACTCGGCCATCTGATTCTGCAGCACGATCCCCATGCCGATGACGACGGCATCCTGCGCCGCGGACCGATCGCCGATGGCCGGGCCTTCAGGCTGGTGCCGCCGGAGGAACGGGAAGCGGATGCGTTTGCGTCCTATTTCCTGCTGCCGCCGCATCTGATCGCGGCGCAGATGGAAGTTCAGGGCTGGGGGCCGGAGCATTTTTCCAGCCCGGAGAATGTCTATCAGGCCTCCCTGCGCTTCGGCACCAGCTTCAGCGGCGCGGTCTATGGTCTTGAGCGCGAGAAGGTGATCGGCGCCGGGCTGCGTCAGCAGCTCCTGAAGACCCGGCCGCAGAGCCTCAAGCTGGGCCTGCTAGACGGTCAGCCATTGCCGAACCCCCGGCGCAGCGATGTCTGGCATCTGACCGAGAAGGACGAGGGGGCGGTGGTCGAGGCCGGTCGGGACGACCTGTTCCTGCTGCGCCTGCGGGAAGATACCGGGGCCGGCTATGTCTGGACCTTCGATGAATTGTGGGACGCCGGCTTCGTGATTCTGAAGGACGGCCGGGAACCCGTGCCTGAGGGCCAGATTGGCGCCCCGACCGTGCGGCGGATACTGGCGCAGGCGGAGCGCCCGCTGGCCGAGACACTGCGGCTGAAGGAGTGCCGTCCCTGGGATCCCGAAGACGATCCGCACACGCTGACCCTGCATTGCCGGACCGCGACCAGTGACGAGGCGGGGTTATTCGAGCGGCAGCGGCTGGAGCGGTTGGCGGCCCCATGACGCTGCAGATTTCGACCGACATGCGTAGAGACCTGGGCACGGTTCGCGATCAGGGCCGCCGCCCGACCTGCCTATCGTTTGCCGCTTCCGATGCGCACCGGCATGCGCGCGGCCACCCTGACTGGCTGTGCGTCGAATGGCTCTACTTTCATGCCGCTAGGCGGGCTGGGACGGGACCGCGCTGCGGCACCACGATGCCGGATACACAGGCGATCCTGCGCGGCACGGGACAGCCGGTAGAGGCGGCTTGGCCGTACTCAGCCGCCTGGCCCGATCCTGCGTCATGGCAGCCGCCGGGCGGGGTCTCATCGCTCTTCACCTGCGAGTCCAGCAGCTGTGCGCCAGGTCTGCACGGCATCCGAGCCGGGCTTCTTGCCGGGCGCCCCGTGGTGGTCGGGGTCTTCCTGTCCGGGACGTACCGGTTTCCGGCGGACTGGACCCTTATCGGCACCGAGGTGCTGCTGGCGCCGGATCGCCACGAGCCGATCGATCGGAACGACGGGCACGCCATGGTGATCGTCGGACACGGCCGTCACGCGGGCGAGCCGGTGATGCTATTGCGCAATTCCTGGGGTTCCCGCTGGGGGCATGAGGGCCATGCCTGGGTGAGGGAGGACTGTCTGGCTCCGCGACTGGTCGGCGCCTTTGTCATCAAGGAAGGAGACGGTGATGTTCTACAATCCGATGTCAGCGGCGCCAACGCCGGTACGCGCCTGGCTTGAGGCGGCCGAGCGGTTGAGCCGCGAGGGCGAGCTGGGCGGCCTGATGCTCCACATCGAAGACCCGGTGGCCGTGTCTTCCGAGGAGGAGATGGCGATCGACCTCGTCGACCGGTATTTGAAGGCCCATGGCCAGCAGGGCATCGCAACCGTAGCCAATACGATCTTTCCGGCCAGCCTCGATCGAGGCGACGGCATTGAGGGGCTACGGGCGCGCTATCTGGCCGTCTATGCCAAGCGTATGTGCCGGCAGGGCGGCTGGGGCCGCTATTTCGAGCGCATGGTTCACTGGGAAACCCGGGACAAGAGCCATGTGGATCAGATTGCAGAGAACATCCGGATGCTCCGGCAGCTCAAGGCCGACGGGGCGTGGAACTACAAACAGTGCTATGAGATCGCCTTGTTCGATCCGGCCCGTGATCTGATCAAGCCGCGAGGACGGCAGTGCCTCAGCTTCATCGAACTCAAGCCTGCGCCCGATGGGCGGCTGCATATGATGGCCGTGTACCGGAACCACCATTATGTGGCGCGAACGCTCGGCAATCTGATCGGGCTCGGCCGCCTCCAGCAGTTCATCGCGCGGGAGGCGGGATTCGCCCTCGGCGGCCTGACCATCCAGTCCACCCATGCCGAACTCGATCTCGCCGGGGGCAAAAAGCGGGAGGTGCAGGCTTTGATTGCGGCTTGCCAGGCGGCCTTGCTCACGCAGGCTGCGTGAATAGATCGGGCGTCCGGCAGGGCGGCAGGGCGTAGGCCTGCTCGATCTGCGCGATAAAAGTGTTCTGCCCGCCATAGCTCGGGTGGCGAACCTGGATGGCACTGACCCCCAGTTCATCGACAGCGCGGTGGGCATCGCCACCGATTGCGATGACGGTTTCCGGCTGCAGAAGATCCATAATGTCATGCAGGAAGCGAGCGCAGGCTTGCCGCTCGCGACGCGTATGGCAACGGTTGCTCATCGGCGCGCCCGGCTCATGCGGGTGGAGCGGAAAGACGTTCCAGAGGAAGACGGGTTCGGCCAGCCGCTGCAGCATCTGCCAGATGACGGTTGCCGTGCGTTCGCCGATGGCGGGGCCTTTGGTGGCCTTGGCCACGCGCAGACCCTGGAACAGCACGCTATAGGAATCGAGATGGACCTCGTCAGTCAGCGCCAAGCCGGTGCGGCGGCCGCCGCGATAGCCCAGGTCGCGGGCAATCCAGATCGTGCGGACCTTGAGGTCGACCGCCGTTTCCAGACTCATGGCAAGGTTCTGCTGCCGCCGGCGCGGCGCATCGCTTCGATCATGCAGCGGGCATCGCTCGGCATATGGATTGAAGACATTCTCCAGTTCAACGCTGCTCAGCGCCTGGACAATGGCATCGACGGCGGCACTCATGGCTGATCGTACCGGATCGAACGGGCCTCAAGGTCGATGCTGACGCGGCCGCCGCGATGCACGCGCACGGCGCGGAATACTTCATAGCCCTTCAAGATTGCTTCCTCCCACAGCCATAGGGGACAGGTTTCGGCTTCGTATCCGGCAACGAAGCGGCGCACGGACTTGAGCAGCCCATAGTCGAGGGTGGAAATCCCCTCGAACAGGGCTAGCCGTTGCGCATGGTTGAATATCCATGTCGCGATCCCTTCCTCGATCAGGACGGCGCGCGCACCGTCCTGCACTTCATCGACCCGGGGATTGCTCTTGCGCTTGACCCGGAGCAGTCGCCGGAGAGTCGGCGACCATCCGAGGTGAGCGGCATAGGACAGATGGAATACATCATGGAAGCGGTAATCGTCATCGTCGTCCCGATTGTCAGTCAGGGGATCGCCGATGGGCCGGCCCTCGCAGGTCAGTCTGGCCATGGTTTTGCCGTTCAGCTCGACCTCTGCGATGTCGATGACGAGCTGCCGCGGCAGCTGCTCATGGGCCGGAAACGCCTCGTCGAACAGCGGGGGGTAATGCCGGTCGACAGGCCAGCGATCGAAGATCTTCGCCAGATTTGCTCTGGCCGCGTCCTCCAGTGTGATTCCGGCCTCATGAGCGGCGGCCCGCAGCGCCCGCAGCACGCCGATCAGACGGCCCTTGAGTGCGGAGCGATTGCGCTCAAGCCGTCCAGCCGCATGATCGGTCATTAATAGGCCGACTTCGCCGGCCAGTTTCAGCAGGGTCTGCTCGAAAGCCGGTGACGGTGAGGCGGACACCCCGACGGCGGGCGCTTCGATGGCGGCGAAGCTTAGCTCAGCAGAGCCTGCCGATTGCCAATCCGCGAGACTGCGGTCGAGGTTGACTGCCAATTCGTCGAGGCCGAGTCTGGCGCGGGCAGCCAGTGCGGCGAGATACCAGAGCACGTCGCCCAGCTCCTCGACCACGGACTCCTTGTAGCCAAGATAGGCAATGGGATCGCGTTGTTTCTTCTTCACCTCGCTGAGCAGGCTGCCGGTCTCCCCAAAGAGGCCTAGAAGCGGAAAGGCGAGGCCGAGATCACCGCGGCGCCGCTGGTCCGTCTTCAGCGCTTCGGCCTGGTATGCGGCAATCGTGAAGGCTTTCATGGTGATTTCCGCCGATCGACCAGCGCTTCCTTCGGCACATGAATGCCATAGGCATCAAGCGCGCGTAGGACGATCACGCGAATCGTCTCGCCGGATTCAGCCGCCCGCAGCGTGATCTCGCGTTTGGTCGCCACCGGCAGAAAGAGCTGCAGCGTCGGCTCTTTGTCGTAGATGTCGGTCAACATCGGTGCTGTCTTAGTCTTCATGACTTTACTATTTCATGAAGATTGGACAGCACCAACGCGCTACCAATCTGAATCCATTCTGACTCACCGCTTTCTCCGCACATTCAACCTGAGCGGCTGCGGTGAAGCGAATTTGCCCGCGCTGTGCGACCGCCCCTTGAACAAAAGGTGAACCATGCCTAGCTCACCATTCACTACCTGCGATCGGTCGAGCCATACCGACTTAAGTAGCAGCTGCGGGAGATAGAGGGATGACGCAGGCCCATGTTCTGAATGAAACGCTGAGCGGCGAAGACCGGGTGCGGATCCGAGACATACTCGAAGCGCGCGGATTTGATGTCGTGTTCGGTATGCCGGCGGACCTCTCGGCGCTGTCCGGCAGCGACACGATCGGCGTGGTCTGCCTGCCGGCAGTCGAGGCTGACAGCGAACTTTGGCAGAGCGAGTACGCGCCTTTGCGGGGGCCAGCCTGCGGGTAATCGGCATTTGGCTCCATGACGAAGCTGAAGAGCTTCCAGCGGCTCTTGATGATTTTGGATCAGCTGTCGTGGCAGTGGGCTCGGGCGAGCTCGATCGGGTGCTTCAAGAGTCGGCGGCGGCTGTATGGGAACGCCCCGACGGGACACGGCGAGCCGACCAGCCCACGCCGCGCAACAAATGCTGAGACCCCGTGCGGCTGTTCTCATACGTCGTCGAACATGATCAAGGCTTTGCACCAAACCCCTTCTACGGGGTCTGCACGCTAGAGCACGTCTCGCTCAGATGGATTCACTTGAGCCAGAAAAACGTGCTCGCCTTTAAAGAGTGAGGGCATCTTGTCTGCACTCGAACGAGCGCAGAATGCTCTGGGCGCCGCTCACATCACCATCGCCCGGATGGCGTAGGCGAGGAGGCTGACGGCGGCCACCCCCGCAAGCCACAGTGCCACGAACCAAGCCAGCTTGCGCGCCATCAGTGGTAGCCGCCCTTGTCCGGGTCCAGCTTGCCGCGGAAGACCCAGTAGGAATAGGCCGTGTAGGCGAGGATAATCGGGATCAGCACCACCGCGCCGACGAACATGAAGAGCTGCGATTTGTATGGCGAGGCCGCGTCGTAGATCGTCACCTCGGTCGGGATCACGTAGGGCCAGATCGAGATGCCGAGGCCGATGAACGTCACCAGGAAGAGGGCGAGCGCCAGCAGGAACGGCCACTTGTCATGCTGGTGGACGTGGAGAGCGCGGAACAGGAACAGCGTCAGCAGGCCGACCACGATCGGCACCGGCGCGGCGTAAATCACGTTGGGCCACCGGAACCAGCGGTCGTAGTATCCGGCCTCCAGATAGGGCGTGAACAGGCTGACGATGACGATGAAGGCGACCGTCGCCAGCGCGAAGCCCCAGGCGAGGGAGCGCGCCTTCTCCTGCGGCTCGCCCATCAGCTTCATGTTGAGCCAGGTCGCGCCGAGGAGGGCGTAGCCGCACACGACCGCGACGCCGGTGACGGCGGAGAACGGCGAGAGCCAGTCGAGCCATCCGCCCCCGTAGCTGCGCCCGTCCACGGCGACGCCCTGCAGGATCGCCCCCAGGATGATCCCCTGGCACAGCGCGGCCATCGTCGATCCTCCGATGAAGGCCCAGTCCCACGCGGCCCGCCACCTCACCGTGCGCCAGCGGAACTCGAACGCGACGCCCCGGAACACGAGCGCGAGCAGCATCGCGATCACCGGCGCGTAAAGCGCGGGCATCAGGATCGAGTAGGCGAGGGGGAAGGCGGCGAAGAGGCCGCCTCCGCCCAGCACGAGCCACGTCTCGTTGCCGTCCCACACCGGGGCGACCGAGTTCATCAGAAGGTCGCGGTCCCGCTTCTGCGGAAAGAACGGGTAGAGGATGCCGAGGCCGAGGTCGAACCCGTCGAGCAGGACGTAGATGAAGATCGCGGTGGCGAGGAGGAACGCCCAGGCCACGGTGAGGTTGAGGCTGATCTCGAGTCCCATGGGTCTCACTCCACCGGAAGGTTGCCGGGGCCCGCGACCTGCGCGGCCGGGGTAATACCTGCGGTGCGGATCGGCCCGTCTTCTTTCGACACGCCCTTGTCGCGCGGTGTCGGCGTCTTGCCCATCAGGCGCAGGATGTAGAAGACGCCCGCCCCGAACACGATGAAGTAGATGACGATGTAGGCGAGCAGCGACGCGCCGACGGCTGGCGCAGCCACCGGCGACACGCTGTCGACCGTCCGCAGCACGTTGTAGACCGTGTAGGGCTGGCGGCCGACCTCGGTGGTCATCCAGCCGGCGAGGACGGCGATGAGGCCGGAGGGCGCCATCACCACGGCGGCGCGATGAAGCCAGCGGTTCGTGTAGAGCGTGCCGCGATACCGGCTCCACAGGCTCCACGCGCCGATGCCGAGCATGAGGAAGCCCATGGCGACCATCACGCGGAAGGCGAAGAAGGGGATCGCGACCGGTGGCCTGTCTTCCCGCGGGACGGAGTTGAGCCCGTCGAGCGGAGCGTCGAGATCGTGCTTCAGGATCAGCGAGGAGAGCTTGGGGATGGACACGGCATAGTCCATCCGTCCCTCCTCCTCGTTCGGGATGCCGAACAGGAAGAGCGGCGCGCCGTCCGGATAGTCGGGATAGTGCCCCTCCATCGCGGCGATCTTCATCGGCTGGTGCTCCAGCGTGTTGAGACCGTGCGCGTCACCGAGGAAAATCTGCACCGGCGCCACGAGGGCGGCCATCCACATCGCCATCGAGAACATGGTCGCGACGCTCTTGTTGCCGGCGCGCCCCTTGAGGAGGTGGTACGCGCCGACACCGCCGACGATGAAGGCGGTCGTGAGGTAGGCGGCCGTCAGCGTGTGGGCGAAGCGTGGCAGGAAGGACGGGTTGAAGATGATCGCCCACCAGTCCTCCGGCACGAACTGCCCGTTCTCGGCGATGGAGTAGCCGGCGGGCGTGTGCATCCAGGAGTTCACGCTGAGGATCCAGGAGGCGGAGATCGCGGTGCCGACCGCGACCATCAGGCAGGCGATCATGTGGAGCGTGTCGCCGACCCGCTCGCGGCCGAAGAGCATGATGCCGAGAAAGCCGGCCTCCAGGAAGAACGCGGTCAGCACCTCGTAGGCCATCAGCGGGCCGAGCACCGGGCCGGTCTTGTCGGAGAAGACGGCCCAGTTCGTGCCGAACTGGTAGCTCATCGTGATGCCCGACACGACGCCCATCGCGAAAGCGACGGCGAAGATCTTCACCCAGAACTTCCAGAGCTGGAGATAGGCGTCGTCGCGCGTCCAGAGCCACATGCCGTTGAGCACCGCCAGAAAGCTCGACAGCCCGATCGTGAAGGCGGGGAAGACGAAGTGGAAGGCGATCGTGAATCCGAACTGGATCCGCGCCAGCATCACCGCGTCGACATTCTCGAACATGGGGCCTCACCGGATTTGCGTAGACAGGACAGTCCATGGATTTCAGATTTTTCTGAAATTAATGGAACGATCACTCTTTTGCACCCGGCCGAGCCGCGCCCGGCCGAATTGCCGCACTGTCCTCACCGAATCTAGAGCGGTTCGCGCTCGGTGTAGATCGGTGCGGGATTCCCGAATCGGCGGAAGTCTGATTCACCATCATGGCTGGCGATGGAGGGCCAGCCGTGATGCCCAAGCTGCTCTCTGACGATCTTCGTCTGCGCGTCGTTTGCGCCATCGACGGCGGCATGTCCCGCCGGCAGGCCGCGGCCCGGTTCGATGTCGCCCCGTCCACCGCGATCCGATGGTACGAGGCGTGGCTCCGCACCGGCTCGTGCCGCGCGAAGCGGCAAGGAGGCGACCGCTGGTCGCACGTCACCGAAGCCCACGCGAACCGCATCCTCGCGATCCTGGACGTCGCGGGCGACATCACCTTGGTGGAGCTGAAGGCAAGGCTCGGCGAGACCGGCGGCACGGTCTCCATCTCGGCGCTGTCGCGCTTCTTCAGGCGCCACGGCATCACGCGCAAAAAAGACCGGCCATGCGGCCGAGCAGGACCGTGCGGACATCCTCGCCCGCCGGCGTGTCTGGTTCGACGGCCAGGACGAGCTCGAGCCCGAGCGGCTGATTTTCATCGACGAGACATGGGCGAACACGAAGATGGCTCGCACCCACGGCCGATGCGCCGTCGGTGAGCGCCTGCGCATGCCGCTTCCGTTCGGCCACTGGAAGACGACGACACTCGTCGCAGGGCACGATCGGTCAGCGTGATTGTTGGACATTGGGGACGCTCGGCAGCCAAAAGAGACAGAAGCAGTATTACATCGACGACCCGGCTGATGCCGCCGATCAAGCGGCGAAAGCTTTTAGGGACGACGAGGCCGCTTCAGGCGGCCTCGTCGTCCTCGTTCGATCAGCGGCTGAAAGCCGTGGAGTAAACCCACGGCTCGCTGCGCGTAACTGGCGGCCTGGAACAGGAAGCGCTTGTCGTCCTTCAAGGCCTTGAGCCAGCTGGCGACATAGGCGGCGTATGCGTTGCGCGGCTCGGGCGTCAAGCTCAGAGTCGGCGCAGAGAAACGCCGCACCCAGCTCGGCGACCAGACCTCAAAAAATGTAGGCACGCGTCGGACGCCCGACCCTAGTCAAAGAAACGGACGGTTTCTTGCCCAGTGCAAATCGGCTGGAGATTGAACTCCTTTCCACGGCTGACGCGGCAAATAACTCAGTCAAGAAATCAATGTTAATCATTCTCTGGCATTGACGGGTTGTCTAACTCTCCAGCAGGAACGACCCATGAAGATCGGCTACGCTAGGGTCTCTACGATTGAGCAGAATCTCGACCTGCAACGCGACGCGCTTCAAAAGGCTGGCTGCGAGAAGGTTCTCGCGGACAAAGCGAGCGGGACCGTGTCTGCACGGCCGGGGCTAGAAAAGGTCAAAGAGCTCCTGCGCACCGGGGATACCCTGGTCATCTGGCGGCTCGATCGTCTCGGTCGCTCGCTGCAGGATCTTATAGCCTGGGCGCTCTACCTCGAAGAGCATGGAGTAGCCCTGGAGAGCCTCTCCGAGACGATTAACACCGCGACCTCGACTGGGAAACTCACTTTCCACCTTTTCGGCGCTCTCGCTGAATTCGAGCGCAATCTCATTCGTGAACGCACACAAGCGGGCCTCGCTGCCGCGAGAGCCCGCGGGCGACTTGGCGGCCGTCCGAGTGCGCTCGACGCTGACAAGCAGGCCCTTGCGGTTCAGCTTTATCGTGAAAAGAAACTCACCGTCGCGAGGATCTGCGCGATGATGGGCATCTCCAAGCCTACCCTGTACGCCTATGTCCGCGCCGCGAGCGATGGCTGAATTCTGGCGTTCTGGCCGCAAATAGACCCAGGTAATCTTCGCCGTGGACGATGCGTCTATGTGCCTCAACGTCTTGAGACTTACGCTCTATCATTGCCATCCAGCTGCGCGGTCGACGTTCACTCGTAAGGAGTTCCTGTGACAGTCCAGCTCGATCTTTTCCCGATTGACTTGCACCTACGGTGCATCGATCGGAGCAGCAACAAGCACCGCTTCTACGCTCTCTCCGTGCAGCGCACATTGTTCGGAGAATGGGCGCTCGTGCGAGAGTGGGGCCGGATAGGCGTGAGTTGTCGTTTGCGTCGGGATTTATACCCGTCTGCAGGATCTGCGGTCGATGCACTCATCGAACTCTCGCGGCAAAAGACAACGCGAGGCTATCGCGCTGCAAGCGACTGACGCATAAGTTATATTATGGAACTTCGAAGGCGCGTTCTTACATAAACCTTACTGTATTAAGCTGATCGCGTGATCAGTATATCTTACCAACTTGGCGAGATGACATCGCGAAGGTGATCTTTTATTTTTCTCTCTTGAGAAAGACAGGGTTTTTGATCCGAACGAATGACCGTAATCGCACGTTAGATGGTGCATTCTTTCCGCCTAGGGCATGCACTGAACCCCAACGGCTATCGTGTGGTAGCCTACGCCACCCACGGTTTATGACGGCTCTGCCGTGAGCAACAATCGAGACCGTGGAGAGTTAGAATCAGTTAGAGATAGAGTTACGGATTTGAGTTTTAGCGGTAAATTCCTGACATAACTGAGGTTTTCAGGCATTCTACGTGAGACCTGGTGTGTGAAGTGACGAAAAACGGTGTGCGAAGTGACGATCCTTGGTGGGTGAAGTGACGTTGGGAGTAGCTCCCCCTTTGGTTGCATCCCTTTGTTGGGGTGTGTGGAATGACGAAGTTCGTTGACGAATGGTGTGTGAAATGACGAAGATGCTCGCGCGCGTGTGTAAAATGACGAATCTCCGGATTGCGAGTGTGTGAAGTGACGATTGACCGCTCTCCCCTACTCCCGGACCGGCATCCTCAAAGGGACCTGTTCGTCTGCGATATCGTAGATGCGGTGCCAAAGGGCGATATGTCTTCGATGGAACACCCCGTGTTTTCGCTATCGACCAAGCCCGATATGCGGTCTCGTCGTTATGAACGCGGCGGCAATTGGATTGAAATTTCGCCATCCCGTTATGGTCTTGCGACGGTGCACGATCGAGATGTTCTGATCTACTGTATTAGCCAGTGCATGGCGGCATTGAATGAGGACCGGAAGGTACATCGGTCGATGCGTTTCAAAGCGTATGATTTGCTTGTAGCGACCAATCGGCAAACCTCAGGCCGCGGTTACGAACTGCTGAAAGATGCACTTCGCCGATTGCAGGGGACTCAAATTGAAACTAACCTCCGCCAAGGAAATCGAGAGTATTTTAAGGTATTTGGCTTGATAGAATCAGCTGAAATTGTCCGTGAAACACGTGAAGGGAGAATGCTCGACGTGGAAATCACACTGTCGGATTGGGTGTGGGATGCTATTGAGAATAACAATGTTCTTACACTGAATAAACAATACTTCCTTCTTCGGAAGCCATTAGAGAGGAGGTTATATGAATTGGCGCGAAAACATTGTGGTATGCAATCGGAATGGAAGGTTGGACTTGGAACTCTACGTGAGAAGTGTGGGTCGGGTTCTACAGATAAAGAATTTCGTCGTTTAATCAGTAAGATCATCGCTGACGATGATCAGCACGATCACATGCCAGATTACGCCTTTGTGATCCGGGGCAGTAATGTGGTCGTGCATCGAAAGCGTGCGATGGAGGAGCATGCCGTCCAGTCTTTCCTGGTAGCTGCATTGCGTCTCGATCCTGACACTTATGCTCTGGCACGTGGCGCCGCGCCCGGCTGGGACGTTCATCACTTGGAATCTGAGTGGCGGTCCTGGGTCGCCGACAAGGGCATCGCGGTGAAAGATGCTGACAGGCATTTCCTGAGCTTCTGCAGGAACCGCGGCCCCTACGATGAGCAACGATCGTCGTTGCGTAGTTAAGAATGCTAGCCAAAGACGTCGACGGTCCTCGAAGGGATAGTGGTTGAAGCTCTAGCAGCTGGAGGAATTAGAAGTCGGTCAGAGGGCGCAATCCCCGTCCCTCGCGCTGATCGGTGCGGTTTGCGAGAGGGACGGCTAGCGCCAGTCGAGACGACTGGAGATTTCTGTGTCCGAGGGACATTCTGAACCCCAAGGGGAGCCGCAGCCCGGAGGCATCAGCGCCGAGGAGCACGCCGCGTCGCGGCGAGGCGCTAACCGTACGGCAGCGCTTCTGCTGTTCAGCGTCATGTTGATGTTCTTTGCGGGAGCATTCGGCGTCGCCTTCCTGGTGATCTATGGTCCCTATTGAACGGCCGTTGAGTCGCCGCACGGCTTTGGGCTTTGGCGCCAAGGTTCTGCTGGCGATCTCCCTTGCCGGATGCGACGCCCAAAACTGGTATGGAACGGACGTCTCCGGCTCGATGCCGGACCTGGATTTCACGCTAACTCGTGCGTCAGATGGGCAGATCGTCAAGCAAACGGACTTTCGCGGAGAAATCGTCGCACTGTTCTTTGGGTACACGTTCTGCCCGGATGTCTGCCCCATGACCCTAGCAAATCTGACGGCGCTGACTCAAAGTCTCGGGGAAAATGCCGGACGTCTTTCGATCCTATTCGTGACAGTCGACCCGGAGCGGGACACGCTGGAGCAACTTGTTCGCTACGTTGAGAATTTCACCGAGCGGGCGACGGCACTGCGCGGTACCGATGATCAGCTCATCAAGCTGACGCGGCGGCTGCGCGTGACGTACAAGATTGCTGATCATGTCCCCGGCGACGCGAACTACGAAGTGTCGCACGGCAAGTCGATCTACGTCTTCGACGCCGAGGGGGAGGCGCGGCTGATATGGCCGTCATTTGAGACGGCCGATGCGGATATCGCTGCAGCGACCCGCGACATCGAACGCCTGATCGCAGATGCATAAGGCGAAGAGGATGCGACTGCGCCTAGATATCTGCCCCTGCGCGACGCATATTGTTGAGGACAAGAAGCAGCGCCAAGACGCTCATCATCGCAGGCGGTATCCAGATCACCAGACCGCCGATCTGCTGATCTGTAAGAGCGTCAATGTCGGGGAAATACCTCCCGCAGAAGGCGTAGTATGGAAAGAGATCCTTGGTGGCAAAGCTGATCAGCGCGCCAAGCACAATCTGCGGGAACATGACCGCGACCGCGAGCACGACCCTGACACCGAACCCGACCCGCGCGGGTGGCGAGACGCGCGTGTCGAGCACGAGCGCCCAAAAGAGGACGCCATCGACCGCCATGGACCAGTTCATGACCTGATACAGGCCGGGGTCGATCATCGCGGCAAAATGCACAGGCGGAATCAGCCAGAGCCAGAACAGACCCACGAAGAGGAACGCGGCCACGAGCGGCTGCTGGACAAAAGCCATGAAGAGAGTTGCGGGAGCGCTGTCGCATGCCCGACGCACCCAGCCCGGTGCGCCGGCCAGGATGGCGGGCCCGCCCGCGCTCAATGCCAGCAAAACCGGGCCGACGTGGTGCATCGCCACGTGCTGCAGCCGGTTGATGAAGAACATCCGTTGGGCAAGGTATTCGAATCCGGTCTGCGTGACGCCGTAGATCAGCGCGAGGCCCGCCCAGAAGGCGATCCGGCGCCAGGGGCCAGGCCGGTCCACGGGAGCGAGGCGGGACAGACCGCGCTGAAACCAGAGGCCGGACAGCGTGACGGCGAGCCAGATAGGCCACGAGAATTCGTAGGGCCCCCACGCCGGCATTCGCGACGGCACGTAGGTCGAGACCGCCCACAGTGCCGCGCCAATCAGAAACAGCACCGCGCAGCCAGGCCATCCGCGGGTGCGTCCCGGCAACCTGCCCATGACGCTGGTCACGCGGTGGATGCTCTCTCGGCAGGAAGAGCGCGGCGGAGAGGGGAAGGAAGGCGATGAATGCTCTGCTCCACGCCGATCCGTTGGGGGCGGCGCTTTCGCCTGTCGCCCTCCTGTTGATCGGTCTTGCGGCGATCGCCTACCTGCGGGGGCTGCGTCAGCTGCACCTCGTCGGCGAGCCGGTCAGGGCGTTCCGACACGCCCTGTTCGTCGCGGGGCTCCTGAGCCTCGCCGTTGCGCTCGACGCCCCGATCGCGCCCGCCGCGGCGAGGCTCTTTACCCTGCACCAGGTGCAGCATCTGCTGGTCCGGCTGATAGGTCCGTTGCTTATCGTAATCGCCTATCCCTGGCCGGTCCTGCGCGCCGGCCTGCCGTCCGGGCTGCGCCGATGGCTGATCATCGTGGGGCGGCGCCCGATGGTGGCGCGGCTTGCCGGGCTCTGCACCACTTTGCCGATGGCCTTGGGCCTGCTGGTCGCGGCGCTCTACATTTGGCAGCTGCCTGCCGTGCACAATGCCGCGCTCGACAAGCCACTGTTCCTCATCCTGGCGCACGTTGGGATGATCCTCGCTGGACTGAATTTCTTCGCCGTGGTGCTCGATCGGCGCGACGCTCCAGAAGGTCCGCCACAGGCCGGACGGATCCTGTTGTTGTTCTGCGCCATCATCTCGAACATATTGCTGGGTTCGCTGACGACATTAAAGGAAGTCGTCCTTTATCCCGCCTACGATGTTACAGGCCGCCTTTATGGTTGGTCTGCGATGACTGATGAGTCGCTCGGTGGTTACATCATATGGGTTCCATCTTCTCTCATTATGCTCGCGGCGATCATGATCGCATTCATGGGTTGGAATCGCGCTGAAGAACGGCGTTGGGCAATGCGCTACTCGTTGCGCAGCGGATCAAACAGTGCCGCGCTCGAATTTCCGGAGACGGCCGAAGAGCTCTGGATGAAGGTGGAGCAACCCAATCGCCGAATGGGTCAGACGCTTGGCTTGGCCGCCTTCTCGATGTTCGCAGTCGTCTTGATCACCGCGATCTGCGTCGTAACGCTGATGTAGCATTCGGGTGCCGGTTGAAGCATGTCAGGTCGGTCACTTCCCGGGCACGGCGGGCGAGGTCGAGATCGAGGGGGACGACCGCTCTATTGACGTCACGGGCTTGCGGGGGTTCAGAAGCCTCAACGAGTTGGCGACGACCAACAGCGAGACCCCCACATCTGCGGCAATCGCACCCCACATCGATGCAATACCGAACGCCGTCAAGCCGACGAAGGCGGCCTTGGTCGCAAGCGAAATACCGATATTCTCGCGAATAATGCGCATCGTGTGGCGCGAATGGTCGATCAGCCATGGAATTTTGCTGACGTCGTCGGTCATCAGCGCAATGTCGGCGACCTCGATCGCCGCATCTGAGCCGACAACACCCATTGCGATACCGTAGTGTGCGCGTGCCATTGCCGGCGCGTCGTTGACACCGTCCCCGATCATAGCGACCACGTTATGGGTGGCGACCAGTTCCTCCACGGCGATCACCTTGTCCTCGGGCAACAGCTCGGCCCAGACGCAGGCCGGATCGATGCCCACCTCGGCCGCGACCGCGTGCGCGGTATTGGCGTTGTCGCCGGTGAGCATCGCGATCGTGCCGACACCCTGTGCACGGAGCTTGGCGATGATCGCCCCCGCATCCGGCCGGATGCGATCGCGTAGCTCGAGGACACCGATGACGCCCATCTCGTCACCGACCACGACGAGCGTGTTTCCTTTTTCTTCGATTTCGGACTTGAGGCCTGCTGGGATCGCGTCGGCGAACCCTCGTTCGGACGCAAATCGATCGGATCCGAGCCAGATCGCTTGTCCGTCGAAGCGCCCCTCCAAGCCCCGGCCTGGGATGGTGCGGGTGTCCTCGGCGACAATCGCGGGGATGCCATCACGCTCCGAGCGAGCGAGGATGGCGCGCGCAAGCGGATGCGAGGAACGCGCCTCGAGGGCGGCCGCTCGCGACAGGAGGTCCCGTTCGCTCCGTTCCCGTAGGGGGTGGACAGCGGTCACCTCGGGTTCGCCCATGGTGATGGTGCCGGTCTTGTCCATCGCGATGGCCGTCGTCCGCCCCGGCGCCTCCACATAAGCGCCACCCTTGACCAGCACACCCGCGCGCGCCGCGGACGCAAGGGCTGCGACGATCGAGACGGGTGTCGAGATTACTAGCGCGCAGGGACAGGCGATCACTAGAAGCACCAGCGCGTTGTAGAACCAGGTCACCCATGCCTCGCCGAAGAGTAGCGGGGGCAGGACCGCCAAAAGGACCGCGAGAGCCAAAACCGCCGGCGTGTAGACGCGCGCGAACTTCGCCACCCACTGCTCCACCGGCGCGCGGCGCGCCTGGGCGTCACCGACCATGCGGATGATCTTGGACAGCATCGTGTCCGATGCCGCTTTGGTCGCGCGTACCGTGAGGCTTCCCTCGCCATTGATGGTGCCGGCGTAGACCTCGTCGCCCGGCTCCTTGGGAATGAGAGCGCTCTCGCCGGTGATCGGTGACTGATCGACCGCACCGGCGCCCGCCGTCACCTCGCCGTCGAGCGGAATGCGGTCGCCGCCGCGCACCACGAACTGGTCTCCGATACGCACGTCCTCTGCGGGAACCGTTGCCTCGCTGCCGTCGGGCCGGATCACCCGTACGGTCGGCGGGGCTAAATCGAGGAGGGCCGCGACTGCACGGCGCGCCCGTCCCACGCTCCAACTCTCCAGGTAGAGGGACAGGCAGAAAAAGAAGGCGACCGTCGCCGCCTCGAAGAATTCGCCGAGCCCGATAGCGCCGGCGATCGCGACGACCATGAGGAGGTTCATGTCGGGAGAAAGCCGCCGCGCCGACGACCAGGCTTTCGGGGCGACGAGCCAGACACCGAACAGGATTGCGAGCGCGAATAGTCCGGCCTCGGGGACCGGCATCGGCTCTTCCCCATGTCCGGCAAAGAGACTGAGCGCCCCCGAGAGGCCAGTCTCCAATATGTGCCAGAGCAAGCCAGCGCTCCAGAATACGCCACTCAGCAACGTGAACTGCCGTTGACGACCGAGATGAGCCACTTGGTCCGCGGCAGCGCTGTCGTCGTCCCAAAGCTCGGCGCTCATCCCGGTCTCGGCAACGATCTCAACGATACGATCGTCCGGAACCGACCGTGCTCCTTCCAAGATGATCATCCGGCCGTTCAGCACGTCGAAGGCCAGATGGTCGGTGCCGCCGACCTCGGGGCCAACCGCCTTGTTCAGGATGGCGACTTCCTCGGCGCAATCTAGTCCGCTGACGCGAAAGCTTCGACCCGCGCCTGTCGACGATGAGGATGCTATCGGGACGCTGCACGTGGTTCCGTCGCCACAACAGCCGACCTCTTTCTGATCACGATGCGGGTGATCATGGACGTGACCATGATCATGGCGATGGGTGCAATCGGACATCTGTAGGTCCTAGCTGGCTGACTGGTTGAGCCCACAAGGTAATTCCTACAGCGACTTGAGCTTCAAGAGCCCACCGTGAGAAACCGCCGGCACGCGGCGTCTCGGCAGTTCATGCTTGGCGAGTCACTAAAATGCCTCTGGGAGACTTAGCCACTGGGATGAGTTTCGTCGGCAGCTTATCGTGCAACGAATGCTTCGAATGCCGCCAGGGTCCGACTGGAAACGTGGTGCTCGATCCCTTCGGCATCGGCTTCGGCAATGTCCCTCGGCACGCCTACGGCGATGAGTAGGGCCACCACGGTGCGATGTCGAGTGCGCACATAGTCAGCCAACTCTGACCCTTTCGGTGTGAGGAATACGCCTCGATAGGGCTTCGAGGTGGCAAATCCTTCTCGCTTGAGTCGGGTCACCGCCTTGGTGGCTGTCGGTTGCGCCACTCCCATGCGTTCCGCGATATCGGCGACCCTCGCCTCTCCATGAGTCGCAATGAGATCCCCGATCATCTCAACGTAATCCTCTAGGACGGCTTTGGCCTGGGCCGCACGCGCACGGGCAAAACGGCTGGCCTCCTCCGAAGGAGGTGCTTCCAGTGCCTCAGTGTTCGCTTCGTCCATAGCTGCACTTCCAGATCGAGGTCCGGCAGAGATTCAATCGCAGCGGTACCATACCGAGTAGGAGATCCATAAGATAGCCGAGGCTTAATTTCATTCCCGACGCATGCGAATCTGGTTGGCGAAAATAGCCTATTGCAGGAAGTATAGCATAGGCTATAAATGGTATGTCGCAAAACTCGGAGTGCCGCGTTGATCAGCACAGAACGCACTCGCTCGGGAATGTCCGCCGTCCTATCCGGCCAACGCCGCGGTCTTTCGGGCAAGCTTCTTTTTGCGGGTCCGGCCGTGATCGCTTCCATCGCCTACATGGACCCCGGCAACTATGCGACGAACATTCAGGCGGGATCGGGCTACGGCTACCAGCTCCTGTGGGTGGTGCTGCTCGCCAATCTCATCGCGATGCTGTTTCAGGCGCTGTCGGCCCGGCTCGGCATCGTGACGGGCAAGAACCTTGCTGAGATGTCGCGCGATCAGTTTCCCAAGCCCGTTGTCTGGGTCATGTGGTGCGTCAGTGAAGTCGCGGCCATGGCGACTGATCTCGCCGAGTTCCTGGGGGGGGCGATCGGCCTGTCGCTGATCTTCAGCCTACCACTGATCTGGGGTATGGTCGCAACCGCCATCGTCACCTATGGCATTCTGATCTTCGAGCGGCACGGCTTCCGGCCGATGGAGCTGATCATCGGGACGATGGTCGCCATCATCGGGCTCTGTTACCTCATCCAACTCTCGATCGCGCCGGTCGACTGGAGTGCTGCGGCGGCTGGTCTGGTGACGCCGACCCTGCCTGACGCCGCCGCCCTAACCATCGCGGTGGGGATCATCGGCGCAACGGTGATGCCGCACGCGATCTATTTGCATTCCGGTCTGACCCAGACCCGCGCCCTGATCCGCAATGAAGAGGATCGCGGCAAGGTGCTCCGCTATTCCAATATCGAGGTGATGATCGCGCTGGCCATCGCTGGCATGGTGAACATGGCGATGGTGATGATGGCGGCGAGCGCCTTTCACCAGGGCCACAGCGATGTCGCCGAGATCGAAACGGCCTACCGGACACTGACCCCGCTGCTGGGTGCCGCGGCGGCGTCGGTGTTTCTGGTCTCGCTGGTCACCTCGGGGATATCGAGCTCGGTGGTCGGGACAATGGCGGGGCAGCTTATCATGCAGGGGTTCCTGCATGTACGAGTGCCGATCTGGCTGCGCCGACTCGTGACCATGGTACCCGCCTTTGGCGTGGTCGCGCTGGGCTACAACGCGACCGAAGCGCTGGTGCTGTCACAGGTGGTGCTGTCGATTGCCTTGCCGGTGCCCATGGTTGCGCTGATCGTCTTCACATCACGTCGCGATCTCATGGGGCCATATGCGGCGGGGCCGATGACCCGCATGCTCGCTTATGCCGGTGCAACCATGGTGCTGGGGCTAAATTTCGTTCTGCTCGCCGACACCTTCGGCGTTCCGATCCCCCTGTTCAGGGACTGATATTGGCAAGACTAAATCGAGCACACCAAATGCAATGCGGCGGACTAAATTATCGCGTGGCCTCTTTGCGTTTAAAGAAAATTTCTCCAAAAGAGAGAATTATGGCTCCTGTCACGATGGAGACGTCGGCCATATTAAACGAAGGCCAATGGAATTGTCCTACGTATACATCAATAAAATCCGTGACCCGGCCGTGGCGAATTCGATCAATAATATTTCCTAGCGCACCACCAATAATCATTCCGCAAGATATGTTATGGTGCAAGTCATTATTTTTGTATATAATTATGACAAGAATGCAACAAATTAATATTCCAAAAATTATCAAGACGAGATGTGGGGCAAATCCAAATAACCCAAAACTTACCCCCGCATTTTGTATGAAAACGAAATTCAATCCTGGAAAGATGGGCATGCCGCCTCGGAGAATTTCGGCTTGGGCGGTCACCAATAACTTGCTGCCCTGATCAATGAATAACACAATAATGGCGACTAAAAATCCGCTCTGCAGAGACGTTACTTTGTACTTTTTTGCTTTAATATGGAGAGGCATGCGTACTTCGCGCGTCCGGGGCGCATCAACTCGCATCGCTTTGGGTATCTATCGCGCGTAATATTTTTGGCACGGCAAACTCCCTCGACTCATGATAATCTATATTGCTGATGTAGCGTCCACCGGCATCAAACAAGAAAACACTCGCTGTATGGTTCATGGTATAGGCGTCGCCATCCCTGGAAACCTTTTCGTATGAAACGCGAAAGTCCCTTGCGGCACGAGAAATTTCCGCCGCAGATCCCGTCCAACCTCGGATCTGCGCGTGAAAATATTTTATATACTGAGACAGCACTTCGACGGTATCGCGCGCCGGATCGACGGTGATAAAGATCACGTTTAACTGCGCCGCCACCTCACCCAGCGCATCAAGCCACGATGTGATATCCGACAACGTCGTTGGGCAGACGTCTGGACAATAGGTGAAGCCAAAAAACACCATTGTCGGCCGCCCGACGAGCGATTGGGGACCTACGCTCTGGCCCTCGTGATCAACAAGTTTGAAGGTCATTTCGGCAAGAGGGAGCGGAAATGGTCCAGGAGATGAAGGAGTGGGCGGTCCGTCCACCTGCCACCATCCAGCGAACAGCGTCAGGGCCGTCAAGGCGACAGTCGCAGAGCCATACCTCAGGATGTGCCGGCGCCGCATCAATCGCGAGGACCTCGCGCTGCTATGCCACGAGCCACGACTTCGACCGTTACCTCGCCGCCCTCGGCAAATTTCAGCGTTAGTTTAAAGCGATCGCCTTTGTTTATAGGCGCCTGCAAGTTCATAAGCATCGCGTGGAGGCCGCCCGGAGCAAGTGTCAAAATCGTGCCAGGTGCAATAGTTAGGTCACCGGCCGGCTCCATGGAGCTGACGCCCTGCTCGTTCGTTGCGGTGCGGTGCACCTCTGCTCTCATCGCAATTGACGAGGTCAGCCCGATCAGGGTGACGGGCGTCTCGCCGGCATTGCGGATCGTCATATAGGCGACGCCTGGCCGGTTGGTTCCAATCGAGGCGCGCGACCAGGCGTCTTCGACGAACACATCGTCCGATGCTGCGAATGCCGTGCTGGACAGGGCGAGCAACAGCGCGATTGCGGCGAATCCAGCTGTCCGCATGCCTCGGAGTATTTCTACTTTGGATAGTTTGAACATCACTACGAGCCGCCTGATGCTTTAATTTCCTTTGCCACCAACGCTCGAAGCTCGTCCTCTCCGAAAGGATCGAGACGGATTCCGTTCACGAAGAAGGTTGGAGTTCCCTTGACCCCCATCGCCTCAACATCAGCACGATCTTGGTTGATGATCCCGGTTGTGCCTGGGAACAGCATCTGAGAGCGGGCCTGTTCGACATTCAGACCGGCGGCTGCTGCGATCTGAAGGAGTTCGTCTGTGGCTTCTGCCCCATGGGTTGCCCATCTCGGCTGCTCTCGGAGGATCGCTTCAAGGACAGGCTCAAAGGCATTTTGCATCCGCGCAGCTTCGAGAACGCGGATTGCCTCCTCCGAGGCCCCGCGGTGGAACGGCGTATAGCGGAGAACCAGCCGAACGCTGCCCCCCTCTTTCGTCATGATGTCCTTCACGATTGGATAGAACGCGCGACAAGCTTCACAAGCTGGATCAAAGAACTCGACGATAGTGACAGGGGCATCTTGTGGACCGAGACTCGGAGAGTGGGACCGGATAAGCCCTTCAGCCAACTTCGGCGGCACGCTGGTCAGTTTGGAAACAGGCTCGGGACGCATGTTGTACCAGGTGGCGCCGGTGAAAGTGGCACCTGCGAGAACGAGGACAGAAAGGATCAATAGTTTCCGAATCATGCGGAAGCTTCCCTCAAGGAGATCGCGGACAAAGCGCCAATCAAAGCGAACGCCAGAAGGGACAGGGCCGGAATGGGCAGGCCGAGAACGAGCTGATCGGCATCGGTGCACGAAGGTCCGGTGGCTTCACAAGGCTGGATCTTTTCCGGAAGGAAGCCGAAATACAGTCCGACATGCCAAAGTGCGATCGCACCACCCATGAGCGCGAGAAGGACACCGTAGCGACCGACCGTCCGATCCCGAGTCCATAGACCGAGCCCAAGAACAATGGCGAGCGGAAACATGAAGGCGCGCTGAAACCAGCACAGGACGCAGGGCTGTTGTCCCATCACCTCGCCGACAAAGAGGACCGCGAGGGACGCGAACAAAGCCATGAGCCATGCAGCGGCTAGCGCCCCCTCCTTGAGTAGACGCGGTGTCATTGTCTCATCCGTTTTTCCAAATCGAGGGCGACCTCTTCCGCCGGCGTGCCGTAGGAGTACGAGGTGACGAAACCCCCGCTGCGATCGAAGAGGAACAGCTGCGACGAGTGCGCCATCGTGTAGCCTGCCGGCGTTGACGGCTCTTCTAGCTTCTCATAGTAAATTCTGAATGATTTTGCCGTTTTATCAATTTGTTCAACGGTTCCCGTCAGGCCTAGTATTTTTTCATCGAAATTAGGCAGATAATTAGCAAGCGCATCTATAGTATCTCTCTCAGGGTCAACCGATATGAAAAGAGGTTGCACTTTATCAGCGTCGCCTCCGAGTTCCTTTAGGATGAGCGAGACCTCAACAAGGGTCGTGGGGCAAATGTCAGGACAATTTGCGAAGCCAAAGAACACCAGCATCCAGCGACCAGCGAAATCCTCGTCAGTACGCAAATTGCCCCGCTGATCGGTGAGCGAGAAATCCGCGTAAAAGGGTGGGTCGGGCTGTGCCTCTCTGGGTTCTCCGCGACGGGTGGCCCACACAGACAGCAAGGCAAACGCGATCAATCCGACGCACGCCAGCACCCACAGGATTATTCGGACTGCACTCAAACTCAACGGATCGTTCGCCTTTGGCTTCAGCTATCCGAACCGCTACATCCTCTAGCCACTGTAGGTTCAAGCCCTGTTGCCCAACGAAGACCGATTGTCACGCCACGGCAATCTCGATGCCTTGGTGCTGAGCTTCGCGGGTAAGATAGCCTTGGAGGATCCTCATGCTGACAATAGGTGCCCTGGGACGGAAGACTGGAACAAAGGTCCAGACTATCCGCTACTATGAGCAAATCGGCCTGATGCCTGAGCCAGATCGCACGGAAGGCGGACAACGTCGGTACGGAGATCGCGAGCAGGATCGGCTTGCATTCATTCGACATGCTCGTCAGCTGGGTTTCTCTCTGGAGGCGATTCGTGAGCTGCTCGATTTGTCGGATCAGCCCAGCAGGCCGTGCGCGGAGGCGGACATTATCGCTCGCCGACAGCTAAGGCAGGTCGAGAAGCGGATCGCCCGCCTCGAGGCGCTTCGGACAGAGCTTGCCCGGATGGTACAAGAGTGTGGGGGTGGCAGCACTGCCGGATGTCGGGTTCTGGAGGTCCTGCGCGACCACTCGGAATGCTTGACCGACCATGAAGGGATAGGCGCTTAAGCGGCAGCTTGGCGTTGCTCCCGCCAAGTCAGGCGGCCCAGAGGGACAAGGCCATCCCCACCTCACGTAATCGTTACGCAGTCGCCAACGAGGATACGGCGGGGTTTGCGGGCTATCAAAGCGCGATTGTCACTCCCGCCCCCTTGAAGCTCTAGTGGCTAGAGCCCCTAAGCTCCGCTGGTTGTCTCCGTGTCGAGGACCACCTTCATGTTCACTGAGTCCTTGAAGGAATATCCTGATATCGTCGGGATCGCTTGCGAGGGAAGTCTCACTGATGATGATCTCTATGGAATTCATATTCTTCTTCAGGAGTCTCTTGCTTCCGCGCACCAACCAGGCCTTGTAGTAGATCTTTCCAGATTTACTGGGTACTCAGATCCAGAAACATTTTCCGAATATGTTCGGATAGACATCATTCATTGGAATGATTTCAGCCGAATCGCCATCGTGGGTGATCAGAAGTGGATGGAGTTGGGAGTTGCGGTTGCGAGTTTCCTGACCCGTGCCGAGATGCGTTGGTTTGATGCCGGCGAAGCGGAGCAAGCCGTCGACTGGGCGCGGCGCGCCTGATGGGACGAAAGCGGTTTGAAACGGGCGGGCGCGAAAGGCTCGACGATTTGGGGGATCTCCCTCCAATCTCCATCGATGCGCAATTCGATCGACGGAGATTCCTGCGTTCTTCCGATCCGACACGGTGGCAACTCGCCTTCCTCGCAATGAGTGTAACATCGACAGTTTTGGTGGCCGGGGCCCTTTGGGCAACGCTTTATAAGGCGCAGCAGCCGGTCATTCTCGATACGATCGTTGCACAAACAGCGCCGCGGAAATCGAACTTCGGTGCGCCATCAGCCAAAGGTGACATTGCGGCGCGGGAGGAACCCGAGGCTATCGACGAGGCGCACGAGACGACGATGGCTGTAGCGGTCGTCAAACAAGAAAGTGAGAAGCAGATTGTTGAAACCAGGCCCTACCGCTTTGTATCTCAGCCCTTTCTTCAATCTCGCGAATCACTAGAAGGAACGATCCCTCCGTACAATCTCGCAAATACGATCAGATCGCTTCCAGAGCCTCTCAAAACGTCGAGTCAAATATATTCCGGCGAACTAAATGCGGATTTTTCTGTCGAAATAACGCCGTTCCCTCAAGATTACGACTTTGATAATGAACAAGATATTGGATCAATGGAGTATGACCTGTCTCATGTTACTAATACTTACTCGAATTCGCACCTAGAAGGCGTCGTTAATAAGAAAGAATTTCAAGAGATGACGTCATCTGACGTTCCTCTCGAGACCTTTACTGACACACTGTACGTGCCATCCAACGTGACAGTCTTGGACGCCAATATTACCTATCTTGTTAAGTCGGCGGATGTATCGGCTCGCTCCCTGAATACTCTCGTCGATCTAGTTCAGCCGAACGATACGATTCGAGACATTCTCATAGGCAGTGGAGTCGCGCCCGCTGAGGCGGAGCGGTCTCGCGAGGTTATGAGTGTCGGCCTCAATGGCGGCACGCTCGAGGCCGGCGATATCGTGGAGATAAACTTTGGTCTCGCGAAGGCGGGTTCATCCGGTAGGCAGATCGAACGCTTCACCGCCTATCGTGACGGAGAGCCGCTCCTGAGTTTCGCCCGGACCGATGCCGGAGATCTCACTGTCGCGCGGCCTACCAGGACGGCACCTCCGCCCATCGCCGAAACCAAACTGCCGGATCCGGGCGGACGCGGCAGCCCGACCGTCTATGAGGGTCTATATCAAGCAGCTTTGACGAAGGGAGTCCCTGAACGTCTGATCGGTGAGCTGATCCGTGCGTTCGCATTCGAGGCCGATCTGACCCGGCCCGTCGGCGCGCACGACCGGATTGAAGTAATTTTCTCCCAGCAAGACGGGGAGGATCGATCCGCCAATGACGCGGCAGGAGAGGAAATCTTGTTCGCCGCGCTTACACTCAATGGTGTTGAGTATCGCGCTTATCGCTTTCAGGATCCGGAGAGCCGCAAGGTCGAGCTCTATGACAAGCGCGGCCGTAGCGTGTCACGTCTGCTCCTGCGCAAGCCGATGGCTGGCGGTGCATTCCGGTCCGGCTTCGGAATGCGCCGCCATCCGATCCTGAAAACCAGCAAGATGCACACCGGCGTGGACTGGGCCGCCTCGCGCGGCACACCGATTTATGCCGCCGGGAATGCGACGGTATCTCGGGCAGGTTGGCAGGGAGGGTTCGGCCGCGCCGTTCAGCTGAGGCTCGAAAACGGCTACGAAGCACTTTACGCGCACATGTCGAAAATCGCCGCCGGCATCAAGGCCGGCAGCTCCGTTCGCCAAGGCGATGTGATCGGATACGTCGGGACGTCAGGGCTCTCGACCGGCAATCACTTGCATTACGAGTTGTCGGTCAACGGCCGACGCGTCGACCCGCTGAGACAGCGCGTCCCCCACGAGCGTGAATTGTCCGGCGATGCACTCCGCGCATTCGAGGAGGAACGCAAGCGCATCGATGCGCTGGACGAGACCGCGCACGGTGATGCGCATCGTTCGATGACGTGAGTCCCAAGATGCCCCACGGATCCGCGCCGAGCACGAAAAAAACCAGGACCGCCCAAGCGATCTCGCTCCGGAGAGAGCACTCACGCACTGCACATCAAAAGCAATTTCATGCCACGCGGTCGCGAGGAGACGGCGCGGCCAAGCCGAGAGCTAGCGAGTGTCACCTATGATCGAAATCTCCCGCCGCACTGTCGTCGCTGGCTTTGGCGCTTTCGCCGTCGCTGGATGTCAAGCGGTACCGGAAGTTCCCGTCACCCCCACGATATCCCCACAGGTGATGGCTATGTATGGGCCGCGGCCCGAGGAGCGCTTTCCGATCCCCACAGTCGACCTTTCGAAGATCGAACCCGAATTCTATCGACGTGAGGTTCTCGATCCGACCGGCGGACGACCGGGAACGATCGTCGTCGACACCGCATCGCGCTATCTTTACCTCGTTCGCGAAGACGGTCGGGCGCTGAGATACGGAATAGGTGTCGGGCGTGCTGGCTTCTCGTGGTCCGGAACCGCGATCATCCGCCGAAAACAGGAATGGCCCACCTGGACACCTCCAGCGGAGATGATCGCCCGCGACCCCGACCTGGAGCCGTACCGGGAAGGCATGGAGCCAAGCCTCAGCAATCCGCTCGGCGCGCGGGCACTCTACCTCTATCAGAACGGGCGGGACACGCTCTATCGTCTGCACGGCACGCAAGAGGCCTATTCGATAGGCCGCGCGGTATCGTCAGGCTGTGTGCGTCTTATTAATCAGGATGTCATCGACCTTTATGACCGAGTACCCGTGGGCACGCGGGTCGTAGTGCTTCCACCCGACGATCAGCCGGCCGCCTGACGGAGGAAGATACGCGAAATATTAATCTGTAAAATATTTGTATTTATAATCACTAAAACTGTACTATTTGCAGATCACCAGAATATTATTCATGGCCTATGATATACCCACCCTAATCTCGCAGGAGTAAAATTGTGAGATTGAAATATAGGTATCCCGGGTGCTTTGTCGTCTCCGCGATATTACTCACGTTGCCCGTCGCTGGATGCTCAAGCTCCAACAGAGGATACAATTCCCCCATTTTCGCGACCTCCACGACCCCCAACCCATCCACGCAGGCCAGTGTCGTCGACAGCAGTCCAAAGGGACGCTCGGGCTCCGCACCCCTCAACACGACGGCCGCGTCGGACGATTCCGTCGCGCCAACTACAAGCCCCCGACCAAGTTCAACAATTGCCAGCCCGTTGAAGAGCTATGACGCTGACGATGGAGGTGGAGGTGGAGACCCAAGTCACGCCGATCGACAAAGGGCGCTCCCAATGCCTAACACAGCAAATAATGTCGACTCGTCTCAAAAATTACAAGACTCCACAAATCAAAATAACCTTTCATCTGAGGCGCATTTGATTGATCGTCAATATCAAAATGAAAATCCTGATGGTGACGCTCAATCAGAATACTCAATTGAAGAATCTGTCGATTCAAAAGATATTTATAATTCTGCTTCTGTGCAACCATCGTCTCGATTGTCATCAGAAGATAAATCAACCCCAATTCGATTCTTTTGGCCTATTAGAGGAAAAATTGTATCAGGATTTGGCATTCAGTCGAACGGAGAAGTTAACAGTGGAATTTATCTAGCGGCCCCGGCCGGCACTCCGGTGCTTGCGGCATCCGCCGGAACTGTAATCTACGCAGGTAATGGCATTAAGGACTTTGGCAATTTGGTGCTCATTCAACACAATAACGGTTGGGTTTCTGTCTATGCTCACAATGACAAAATCAAAGTCCGCCGCGGCGATACGGTAAATAGAGGAGATGCCATAGCAACTGTTGGTCAGACGGGAAAAATAACCTCACCCCAATTGCACTTTGAACTACGAAATAACGCAAAGCCTGTTGATCCGCTCCCAAGAATTACTGATGGCTAGTCCGTATGACGGACGCGGATCAGGTCTCTTGCTCGGTTTGACCGATTTTCGGCGCAGGATGTGCGCTGCATTCTCCAGCAACCTTTTGGACGGACGCAAAGCCTCCGCAACGAGCCGACTAATTGTAGTCGACGCGGTTAGGGGATGCGCCATTACGGGAGTGGTTCTGTTCCACTTGGTTTGGGATCTCGATCTCTACGGTTCTGTCCCTACGGGTTTGGCGACCCATCCTGCCTGGATCGCATTCGGACGCACTCTGGCGGCGACTTTTATGGCGCTGGTAGGTGTCGGGTTAGTGCTCGCTCACCGCAGAGGCTTTCGAATACGAGGATTCGCCAAACGGGTTTTCGCAATCGCAGTTGCCGCGCTCACTGTCACGGGAGCGACATTTCTTTTCGTTCCGGACGCCTTTGTCTACTTCGGGATTCTCCACGCGATTGTTGTCGCGAGTCTCCTTGGCGCTTTACTTCTCGGCCTCGATTCCGCGAGTCTCGCGCAGCTGGGAATCTTCGTGATCCTCGCCGGCATTATGAGTTCCTTCGACGCCTTCAATGCCCCATGGCTCGCCTGGATTGGCTTCTCGTCTTCCGCGCCACCCAGCCTAGACTTTGTGCCCGTATTCCCATGGTTCGGGGTAACACTTCTCGGGATGAGCGCGGCCAAGCAAGGTGCGGTTCACGCGTTAGAGCGAACCTTTCGGAAGTTTCGAAAGGCGCATTTCGTCCGGAGACTGTGTCAAGCCGGCCGTCACAGTCTGGCAATCTACTTAGCTCACCAACCAGTGATTCTTGGTGCGATTGAGTTGGCCCGGATACTTGAGTTATGATTGATTGACTGAAGGAACTTCAGACTCCCAATCGCGGATTGGCCGCACCCAAGCAGCGCAACAGCGACGGCGAGAAGGCCGACATCAAGGCCGGCCGCGTCCCGGAGGTGCGGCAGGGCCATCCGGCGAAGCTGCGCCAGAAGGATCGCGACGCGCGCTGGACGCTGGTCTTCGGCAAGGCGCGCGAGCGCAACGACGGCACGCGCCACGCCGGCATCGCGATCCCATTGTTCGGGTACAAGAACCACATCTCGATCGACCGACGGCACGGCTTCATCCGCCGGTGGGATGTCACCGACGCCGCCGCTCACGACGGCGCCAAGCTGCGCGACGGCCTGCTCGACAGGACCAACACCGCTTCCACCGTCTGGGCCGACAGCGCCTACCGCTCGCAGGCGAACGAGACGTTCATGGAGAGCCACGGGTTCAAGAGCCAGGTCCACCGCCGTAAGCCGCGAGGCCGTCCGATGGCTCCGCACATCCGTCGCGCCAACGCCGCGCGATCGAGTGCCCGCGCCGCCATCGAGCCCGTCTTCGCTCACCAGAAGGGGCCGATGGCGCTCACCATCCGCACCATCGGGATCGCTCGCGCCAAGGCAAAGAGCGGCCTCGCCAACCTCACCTACAACTTCAGGCGCCTCGTCCTGCACGAGCGGCGCCCAGCCCTCGCCTGACCCTGATTTGCAGCCTCGCGGAACAAGACCCCATCCTCCCCCTCTTGCAGAAGCAGCGTCATGACGCCCTGGACGCCGCCGCCCTGCCGTGTCCCGCGAAACGTCGTTCTTCGAGGCGTTCAGCTGCTCTATGTCGTGGGGCTTAACGTGGAGTCGCTGGCACACGCCGTGGTGCTGTCGATCGACGCGAGAAGGGACAGATCCAGGCCCTCGATCGCACTTAGCGCGGCCTACCGTTGAAGAGGGTCGCGGCGCCATCAGGGACCCGCGACTTCAAATGCAACGGCCCAGAACGTTGTTCGCCGCGCTCAACGCCCTGTCCGGCGAGGCCTTCGGGAGAAGGCGCGCTAGCGCCATCAGGATTTCATCCGCTTCCTGAATGCGCCGGAGCGCGCCATCCCGCCGAGTCGGATCGTTCACGTCGTCCTCGACAACGTGTCCCCGCACAAGACGCCCAAGGTACGAGCGGACTGAGGGGCGTCGCCCTGGGACGCCGCGCCCATATCGCAGAACAGCTTAGAGGCGACGACAGATAGGGGGTTGATCCTCCAGCTACTGGAGACTCCATCATCCCCATCCATAAGCGCCCCAGCAGCTGCATGTGAAATCTAGCGTCCGACCGACGCGCCCGCGGCCATTCTCTGGGCACAAGATACACTAAACATCAAATGGACTCATTTTTGAAATTTGATTCATATTGACGTTATGATGCAAATGTGATGTGTAATCATCGCGAACGAACCTGAGTGAGCCGTCGTGGAAACGCGGCATGTGGATCTTTATGCTGACCTCTCTTTGAGATTGGAGGGTCACATGAGGAAGCCAGACACAGAGGGAAAGGTGCTGCTCGGCAATGTTGTGCGACCGTTCTTGGATGCCGGTGGGACACTTCGATATCATCCCATCAGAGATGAGAGCGGTAAGACCCACTGGCTGGTGTTCGGCGTTCGCTCCGACGGAACCGAATCTCAGGTTTTCATCTCAAGGAATGGCGAGCCGAAACGCATTCGCTCTGCCAACGCTGTTTTATCGTATCACCAAAGTATGTTTCCAAACGAAGACGGCGTTTTCATACCGTGGATTCCTACTGAAAAGATCGACTAAAATCGTTCTATTGAAGAAATCGAAGAAGACAAATAAGCTTTTCTATCGAAAATTACATAAGCATCTCGAATTAATATCGTTAATACGCGATTTTCTTTTTGAATATTTTTCCTTCAAAAGGTGTATTTATAGATCCGATATGGGTCATAAGCACCCGCTCATCTGGGAGCGGTCGCAATGAGTCGAGTTCCTTGGCTCGGCGGTGATCCTGATCGTCATTTTCGCAATCTAAGATTGATTCACCCGTACCGGCCGTGGCCTGACCTATATCCTTACTGCCGCGGGATTCAGGGTCGCACCTTTTACCGCCATGGCACGGCCATACGCACTCCCACCCATGCTGGTACTCGATCTTCGCCGGGGAAGAATCCTCGACCTCTTCGCCTGATGCGATCCCTACTCCTTCTACCGATGCTGCTTTGCGTCGACGCGACTCTGTCGATTGCGATGGTCATGGAGTTCGGATCGAACGGCGCCGCGACCCTTGCCGGCGATCCGCGGCAGGACTCTCGGATGACGGTTCCTATATGGACCGACCGCAACCAGTTGCGCGCAATGGCGTACACGATCGGCCTTCGTCACGCAGGAGGGCCGGGACCGCGAACCGCCGGTCTCACTGCCACGGAGTTCGTGGACTTCTTCGTGGCGCTGATCGATCAGGAAAGCGGGTTCGATCCGCAGGCGACTTCGCCGAAAGGCGCGCAAGGTCTCGGGCAGCTCATGCCGGAGACCGCGAACCTCCTCGATGTCTCCGATCCCTTCGATCCCGCCGAGAATTTGGATGGAGCCGCGCGGTACTTCACGGCGCAGCTCGCCCGCTTCGGCGACGTTCGACTGGCGCTCGCCGCCTACAACGCCGGCCCGCGTCGCGTGATCGAGCATGGCGGTGTACCGCCCTTTCGCGAAACGCGGGCATACGTCGCCACCATCACTGCCGCCGCCGGGTACGCGCCGGCGACATCAGAGCCTGAGCGTCGAGTTCCTGTGAGCGGGGCTGCGGTGCGTGAGGTGTCCACCAGCCCTCAAATGCAAAGGAGCGGCGTATGGGAATTCAACTGAAGAAGGCCCGTCACATCGCCGGCCTCGCGACGGTGCTCACCGTGGCGGGTACGAGCGCGGCGATGGCGCAGGATCTCTCGCCGGTCACGAACTTCTTCACCACACTCGGCGAGGCGCTGACGGGGACGCTCGGTCGTGCCATCGGCCTCGTCGCCCTCGCGGGTGTCGGCCTCGCCTTCGCGACGGGCCGCATGAACTGGATGTTCGCCGGTTCGGTTCTCATCGGCCTCGCCATCCTCTTTGGCGCCGCGACGCTCCTCTCCGGATACTCATGAGCCACCCGTGCTTTCAGGCGCTGACGAGGCCCGTGAGCATCGCGGGCCTCCCTATGAGCTACGTGATCATCCTCTTCGGTGTCACGTTCGGGGGCTTCATCGCGACGCTCTCGTTCACCTACTTCGTGGTCACCGGCGTCGTGAGCTACATCGGCCTCCGGCTGCTGGCGAACTATGACCCCCGGATCGCGGACGTCGTGTTCATCACGATGATCCGCACGCCCCTTCCGCCGAGCTGGTTCAAGGGTGAAGGGATCATCTACCGTGCTTGACGTGCAAAGGGGGCATGGCCGCAAGGCCGTGGAGCCCAAAGGCGTCTCGGGTGAGCACATGCTCGCCCGGCACCTGCCCTACGTCGTCCCGATCGGCGACGACGTCGTGATACTCCGCGATGGCGACATCATGGCCGCATTCATGGTGGACGGGATCGAGGCGCTGACGGCCGAGCTGGCCGCAGTCGCCGATCTCGCCGAGGCGCTGGGCGGCGTCATCGCTCAGGCAGGACCGGACGTCGCGTTCTATGTCCATCGACTCTCCAACCCGGCGAGTGTCGCGATGCCACCGATCGATGGCGACGGCTTCGCCGCGGCGGTGGATCGTGCCTGGCAAGCCGACCTTCAGAGTATGGGGCTGCGCTCGCGGCGGATCATGGTCACGGTCGTGGTGCGCCCGATGACGCTGACCAGTCTATGGGCGCGGATCTCCGGCGGCAGCAAACGCGACCTCTTGGCGATGCGCGAGCGGCGCATCGCCCGGCTTAACGAGGTGGTCGGGCACATGATGGGAGCCCTCTCGGCCGCCTCGCCGCGCCGCCTATACCTTGCCGAGGGCGAGTGGCTCGGGGTGTTGCAGGCCTGCGTCTCGGGCATCTACCGGCCGCTTGCGCCGGGGGCTGAATTCCGGCCCTTGGCTGATCTGATGGCGGCATCGCGGGTCGATTTCCGCGACGACACATTCGTCGTCTTCGGCAATGACGCCGACGAAACCCGCTTCGGTGCGGTCTTCACCTACAAGAAGTATCCGACCGAAACGCATGCTGGCGTCTTCGACAGGCTCGATCTGCCACACGACACGGTCGTCACGCACTCTTTCACCCCGATCGAGCAATTTGAGGCGCTGGCGCGCGTCCAGCGGACGGCGCGGCAGATGCGGGCCGCCGACGATGCGGCGCGCTCGCTCGAGGCGCAGCTTGTGGATGCGGCCGACGATCTGGCATCCGGCCGGATCAGTTTCGGCCTGCATCAAGCCTCCATCACCGTCTTTGCCCGCGCTGAGGCCGAGCTCGATGAGAGCGCGTCACGTGTCCGCAGCGCCGGTCAACGCACCGGCGGCGTCGTGGTCCGCGAGGATATCGGCGCGCGCAGTGCCTTCTTCGCGCAGCATCCAGGAAACCACAGCTACCGTGCTCGCGCGGCCATGATCTCGTCGGCGAACTTCGCGGACTTCGCCGCCCTCCACGCGAACGGCGAAGGGCTGAAGCCAGACCGGACGCCTTGGGGCGCACCGATCACGACATTCCGCACGCTCGGCCACGAGCCGCATCGCTTCAGCTTCCATCTGGCTGGCCGACCCGGCGAGCGCACTGTGGGTCACACGCTGATCGTCGGGCGCACCGGCTCGGGCAAGACGGCCGCGATCGCCTTCCTGATGGCCCAGGCGCAGCGGATCGAGCCGCGCCCGCGCATCATTGCGTTCGACAAGGACCGCGGGCTCGAGATGGCCCTCCGCGCGCTTGGGGGAAGCTACTCGGCGGTGCGCATGGGGGAGCAGACGGGCTTCAATCCATTCCGAGCGGAAGGCGATGCCCGGGGCACGGCCTGGCTGACCGATTGGCTTGGGGCGCTGCTGTCGCAGGACGGGGCCGGCCTCTCGCCGATGCAGGCCGAAGCGCTGGCCCAAATGACCGCGAGCAACGCCGACTCCGATCCGGCCTTGCAGACGATCAGCCATTTCCGATCCCAGCTCCGCGGCGTCGACGACAAGCAGGACCTCTACACGCGCATGGCGCAATGGGACGAGGGTGGCCAGCACGCCTGGCTGTTCGGCGGCACCGACGCGGATCCGTTGCACTTCGCCAATGACGTGACCGGCTTCGACCTGACCGAAGTGCTCGACATCCCGAACGTGCGCACGGCTTGGCTGAGCTACGTGTTCCGGCGCATCGAGCAGACAATCGAGGACGGCCGGCCGACTCTCGTCGTGCTCGACGAGGCGTGGAAGCTCCTCGACGACGCGTATTTCCAGAGCCGGTTGAAAGACTGGATGCTGACGATGCGCAAGAAGAACGTCGCGGTCGTCATGCTGACGCAGCGCGTGTCGCACATCGCCGAAAGTCGCGCGGGGAGCTCGATCCTCGAAAGCATCGCCACGACGATCCTGTTTCCGAATTCCCGCAACACGGCAGCGGAGCTCGCACCGCTGGGCCTCACGGATGGGGAACAGGAATTCCTCATGTCGTCGGGGTCCGGCCACCGCTACGCCTCGATCCGCTCCGGCGACAGCAGCGTCTTCGTCGACATGGATCTCGGTGCCCTCGGGTCGCTCCTGACGGGCTTGGTGTCGGGTCCGGGCGACGAGCGTTCGCCGCCTGGCTGGCGAGAGAACCCAGCCTTCTGGAAGGAGCTTTGAGATGTCCGGGAGGATCCTCCTCGCGCTCTTGCTGGCTGCCTCGACGGCCGGATGCGCGAGCTACACCGCAGAGAAATGGCCCTGCAAGAACAAGGCTTGCGCGTGGGCACCGATCAACCAGCGGAGTGTCGTGGTCGAATGAAACGGATGACTATCCTGGCGACGGTCTCGGTGGCTTTGATGGGGGGCCCGGCCGCCCATGCGCAGGGCGTCCCGGTGTTCGACGGCACGGCAGTCGCGCAATTCGTGCAGCAGCTCGAACAGATGCGGCAGGATTACGAGGCGCAGCTCGAGCAGCTCACGAGCCTGCAGGATCAGCTCGAAAGCATCACCGGCGACAAGGGGATCAGCAGCATCCTCAATTCGACGACGGATCAGTTGGCACGCCAGGCGGCGGACAGCCTGACTTCGATCATGGACGGCGCGATTGGCAGCGGCTCGATTGCCGGCGGCAATACGTCGGCTCTGAGCGACCGGATCGGCGAACTGAAAGACACATTCGACCTCGATGATCTCTCGGCCTATTTCGGCTCCGATCTGGCGCAGGACCGCGCACTTGCCACGCAAGCTGGATCGGGCATGGCAACGGTCGCGACGGCCGAGGACACGTACCAGCGCGCCAACGCGTCGATGGAGCGGATCAACAGGCTGATCGACGGCATCGACGCCAACGCCGACCTCAAGGCGAGCCTCGACTACAACACACGGATGATGGCGGAAGTCGCCGTCCTCCTGAACGAGAACCTGCGCCTGCAGGCCGCGATGGCGGCCACGGTCGGCACCGATGCCATCTCGGCTGCCCGCGATCGCACCGCAGGTCGCCGGTTCATGCACGGCACCGAGGAGTAAGATCCATGAAGTCGATCCCATTTACCATCGCCCTGACCGCATCGATGGCCATCCTCGCGGGGCCTGTCTCGGCGGAACCGGCCAATTGGGGCTGCACTGGCGGAAGTGTCGATAGGGATCAGCTCTCGGCACGCTCACCCAACCGAGCGATGGAGCGCGTTCTGAAAGAGTATCAGCTGCGTTGGGACGCCGCGCATGTCCGCCAGCAATGCGAAGCGTTTGCGAAAGGTCAAACTCACGAAATTAGCTGCCTGCGCGGTCGCCGGGATTGGGACGCCATTGAAGCCATGGTGCCCGATGAGTTGTGGGGAATGCCGCGGAAGAAGGTTCGTCCCTACTACCTCGCGCTGCAGGAGGAGGACGACGGGTACAAGGCTGCTCTCGACTACTGCCGGGAGGTTGGCGCGATCCCCAAGGGTTGGGTCCGCTAAGAACGGTGATTTCGAGAGGTAGAGGACGATGGCGACATTTGTTGTCGAGACCCTCGACAAAGTCGACAGTGCCATTGAAGGGTACGCGGAAAGCGTTTTCGCGGATTTTGGTGGCACCGTTTCCGGTCTGATGCAAGCCATGGGCCTCGTCGGCCTTGCCTTCATTGCGTTCAACACCTTGGTCCAGTGGGTGCCGATTCGGGTAACCGAATACACACGCTGGATGGTGCGCTACATCATTGTCCTGACGGTCGCGACGACATGGGCGCAATTCCAGCCGATCTACGACATCGTAACGAACACGCCGGGCGCCATCGGCGCGGAGCTGTTGGGGGCTGTCGATGCGCCCAACCTCAACGTCGCTCTCGACGACATGATTACCGGCCTGTTCGATTTCTCGGAACGAGCCGACGAGGAAAGCGGCTACTTCTCGATCTCTCTAACCTCAGTGCTGGTGTGGGTGGTTGGCGCGCTGATGGCGTGCGTCGCCATCATTGTTTCGGCCATCGCCAAGGTCGGCCTCGCCATGGCGATCAGCCTCGCACCGGTCTTCATCCCGACGCTGATGTTCAAGGCGACCGGCAATCTCTTTGAGAGCTGGGTGCGCTTCACGCTCGGCTTTGCCCTCATCCCTCTCATCCTCGCCGGGGTCATGGGAGCAATCGTCGGCATTGGGCAGGATATGATTTCCGAAGCCGAAGGCGCCTATGAGCTGCAAGAAGCGGCGGGCTTCCTCATCGTCGGCGCGGCGGCGATCTTCCTGATGATCCAGGTGCCGACGCTCGTGAACGGCCTTGCCGGCACGTTCGTCGCGACGGCCAACGGCGTGGCAATGGCCCGTCAGGGTGCAGCCGCTGGCGGCGGCGGCATCAAGAGCGTGACGCAGATGGCGACGCCGCGGGTCCTGCAGACTGCATCGGCCATTGGAGCGGCGCGCAGCGCTGGTGGCGGAGCCGGCTCGCGGATCAGCGCTGCGCTTCAAGATGCCCAGCAAACCTCGGCCGCCATGCACCGCAACCGCGAGATGATCGGCCTTCGCAACCAGGAGCGCGGCCAGCGCACCTCGTTCGGCGAACGCCGTGAGGCGGGGCAGGCGGCGATGATCCAGACCGCCCGCGAGAACCGGAACGATCGCGAGGCCGCAAGGCAAAACCGCACCGCCGCACTCCAGGCTTTGATGCGCTCACCGCAGGGCACAAGGCGTCCGGGCGAAGGCTGATGGCCGATCCCCTCCCCCGCCGTCCTGCCTAGGGGCTTCCCGCACGGCACCGCAGGAATTTGGACGCGCCCCCGGTCGCGTCGCGAAAGGAATCTGTCCGAGTGGCAAAGAGCAGCAACGAGATCGCAACCGGGTTTGCGGATGAAGTATTTTTCGGTCTCCGCCGTCAACGCAATGTCCTGGGCTTCATCGCGGCAGGCAGCATCACGGTCGCACTCACGTCCGTGGTGGCGCTGTGCATCGCGCTGCCGATGAAGGAGATCCGCCCCTACGTGGTGATGGTGGACAGGTCCACCGGCGAGAGCGAGCAGATCGTCACCACCCGGCCCGGCTCCCTGTCGGAGCAAGAGGCCGTCCGCGAGGCGGAGATCGTCCGCTACGTGACCGATCGCGAGACTTATGACGTGGCGGACAACGCCGCGCGCATTCCCATGGTGGCCAACACCTCGGTCGGGCAAGCGAGCTCGTCGCTGCGCGCGCTCTGGAACTCCTCGGCCGAGAACTATCCGCCCAACATCTACGGCACGGACACGCTGATCACCGTCAAGATCGCCTCGATCTCGATGCTGGGTGACACGACGGCACAGGTCCGCTTCACACGACGCCTGGAACGACCCGGCGACAATCCGATCGAGCGCAATTTCGTCGCGACGGTCGGCTTCGAGTTTCGGCCGCGCGTCGAACGCAATCTCGAACAGGTCTGGCAGAACCCGCTGGGGTTCACCGTCACGAACTATCGCGTCGATGCCGAGACCCTTCGCGCCCGGGAGAACTGACCATGGCAATCCGTCGGATGACCCTCGGAATCCTGGCGCTCGTCGCTTCGGTGGCAGCGGCCGAGGCCGAAGTGAAGCCGCTTCCCTACTCAGCCGATCCACGCATCCGCCACTACACCTACAACGAGCACCAAGTGTATCGGCTCGACGTGTACATGAAATTCATCACGTCGCTGCAATTCGCCGCCGGCGAGAACGTGGAGTCCGTGCAGGTCGGCGACAGCGCGTCTTGGCAAATCGTGCGGCTGTCGCGCGGCGACGTGCTTTCGGTGAAGCCGCTGATCGAAAACGCCTACACCAACATGACGGTCTACACGGACCGGCGCGTCTACACGTTCGAGCTGCGCGCCAAGCGTGGCCGTGCGGGTGACCCGAACCTGAGCTATCGCATCGATTTCCGCTATCCGGATGAGGAAGCAGCGCAGCGACGAGCGCAGCAAGAGCGCGCAGCGCGGCCGAAGGACTTCAACTACTTCTACGCGGGCACGGCGCGCAGCATCGTCCCGGTGCAGGTCTATGACGACGGTCGCAGCACCTATTTCCGTTTCGCGCCAGACGCCCCACGGCCCTCGATCTTTGCCGCCAACGCGCGCGGACAGGAAGCCATCGTCAACGTCTCGCAGACCCAAGACGGGTTCGTCGTCTCGCGCACGTCGGACCGTTGGACGCTCCGCCTGGGCGACGAGACGATCTCCGTCGCGCACGGCTCCGTCGCCCGCCGAAGCGGCGCATTCGGGTCAGGCAACGCGCGCGGACGAGACCGCTGATGACGGACGACAAGACCTCAGACCGCGATCGCCTCGTCGAGGAGCGCCGCCGCGCCTTGGAGACCAAACCGAAGGGCAAGCGCTCGCGGGTTCTCATCGGCATTGTGATGGGGGGCGCCTTCGCCGCGCTCTCAGTTGTCGTCCTCGCGCCCGACCAGGTGCGCTCGCTATTGGGTGGTGGCGCCTCCACCAGCGAGACGATGCAGGAAACCTCCCGCATGGATGGCGGCATCTCGACGGAAATCACCCTGCCTGACGATGTGGAGACGTCAATCGTCGATGTGGAGCCGCCGATGCGCCCTGCCCCGACGAGCCCGGCGATCGACGACAGTGCTTATCGATCGCAGATCGCGGCGCTTGAACGGCAGCTGGAGGAGATGCGCACGCAAAGCGGCGATCAGGTCGACAAGATCCGCGCGTTGCTCGATGAGCAGGCCGAAGCGCTGCGTGACCAGTTCGACCGTGAGCGTCAGGTGCAGGAGGCCGAGTACGAGAAGCGCCTGCAGGCCGCGCGCGAGGCGGCAGCGGCCGACAAGCTGAGCGAGGAGGAGGCCGCCGCACGGGCGCGGCTTGAGGAAGAGCGAATGCGCCGTGAGGCGATCGCGCATGAGCAGGTGCAGTCGGACGCGCTGGTGCTCGATGGCGGCGGTGCTGTCGCCGCCGCCTCCTCCGTCCAGAGCGGCGATCGCGAGCGTTCGAGCAATGAAGACTTCATGCGCATCGCCTCGACGCAGAGCTACGATACGGTGCGGGCAACGACGATCGCCAACCCGGGGCGAACCATCGTCCAGGGGACATCGCTCGCCGCGGTGCTCGAGACGGCAGTCTCTACGGAGCTGCCGGGCATCATCCGCGCTGTCGTCTCACACGACGTCTACTCCTACGACGGCGAGAACGTCCTGCTACCGCGCGGGTCCCGGCTGATCGGGAGCTACAATTCCGACGTCTCCATTGCGCAGAACCGGGCGCAAATCGCCTGGAACCGGGCCGTGACGCCGGCCGGCGTGAGTGTCGAGCTCGGCGGCTATGGTGCCGACCAGCTTGGCATGTCGGGCCAGTCCGGCCAGGTCGATACGCGCTTCCGCCAGCGCTTCGGCTCGGCGGCGCTGATCTCCCTCATCACGCTCGGCCCGCAGTTCATTCTGAGAGAAGGGACGAGCGACACGTCACGCGATGCCGCGGAGGATCTGTCGAGCGATCTGGAAGACACGACCCAGGGCGTGATGGCGGAGTACCTCACGCTCGGCCCGGTGATCTATATCGATCAGGGCACCGCGATCTCAGTCATGGTCAACCGCGACCTCGTGTTCTGACAGCCGTGACAGCGCCAGCCAGCCACGCCGAGCAGGGCCTCCTCCCCCTGCGCGCTCCGCTGACTTCCGACGAGGTTAACGAGGTGGTGGTGAACCCCGACGGGCGCATTTGGGTGGAATACGCCTCGCAGTCGCATATGCAGCTTTGGGATGGGGCTATTCCGGCCGCGCGGCTGAAGATGCTCGGCTCACACCTCGCCGGCGAGTCGAAGAACCAGCTTGGACCGCATCATCCCATCGTCTCGGGCCGCGTAAAGGTGTTCGGCCAGTCGATGCGCGTGCAGGTTATCGTGCCGCCGGCGATCGAGGACGGCGTGTCGGTCTCGATCCGCAAGTACCTCTCCCGGGTGCTGCCGGTGACGGAGGTCGCCTTCCTCGAAGGTCGCCAAGTCGACGTCGAAGGCGAGCGGCAAGCCAATCTTGCAGAGCTGGCGGCGCTGGCGGACGAAGGCCGGCTACAGGAGCTGCTGCAAAAGGCGATCAACGATCGGCTCAACATTCTGGTGTCGGGGGGCACGTCGTCAGGAAAGACGACACTCGCCCGCGCGATGCTTTCCCTGAGCGGTCATGCCGAGCGGATGGTGACGATCGAGGACGCGCCGGAGCTGCACCTGCCGCATCCGAATACGGTGCCCCTGATCGCGGACCGGCGCACCGGATCCGAACGCTCGCCGGCGCGGCTCCTCGAAAGCGCGCTGCGCATGCGCCCGGACCGCTTGATCCTGGGCGAGATCCGCGGTGAGGAGGCGTTCAATTTCCTGGAAGCGATCAACACCGGTCATCCGGGATCGATCAGCACCATCCACGCCGACAGTCCTGCGCTCGCGCTCGAACGCCTCGCCATGATGGTGATGCGGGCCGGGATGAACCAGACCCGCCGGGATGTGCTGGACTATGCGCGGAAGACGATCGATCTCATCATCCAGGTCGGCCGACGGGGTGGACAGCGTGGCGTGCTGGAGGTCTATCGACCCTCCTTGAAAGCTGCCCCTCTGCCAGCCTGAAGGGCCAATTCCGGACACGGTAGGAGCCTCGCCGTCATTCAATCAACGGACATGACGGCCCTCATCGGGCCCGCTCGGATAGAGGACAGACCTTGAATCCGATTGTCGGCCGCCCACATTTCCGGTAGTGTTACCGGAAATGGAGCGCGGGTATGTCGTCCACCGAACAATCTGCCGTTACGCGGTGGCGCAAGCGTCGTGAGCGTCAAGGGTTCGTGCGTCTGGAAGTCCAGGTGCGCAAGGACGACGCCTCCTTAGTCCGCGAGATCGCTGCCGCGCTCGGCGACCCGGAGCGCGAGGCTGAGACGCGTGCAATCCTGCGCGAGAAGATCGCTGGTCGGCGCACCGGCGGCCTCAAGGCACTGCTCACCGCCGCGCCGCTCGACGATATTGACCTTGAACGCCAGCGGGACCTCGGCCGCGACGTGTCCTTGTGAGTTTTCTGATCGACACGAATATCATTTCCGAGGTTCGCAAAGGGGGGCGCTGCGACCCCGCCGTCGCAGTATGGTGGGCAGGTGTTGCCGAGGACGCTCTGTGGCTCAGCGCACTCGTGCTGGGCGAGATCCGCAAGGGCGTGGAGCTCGCGCGCCGCACCGATCCTCGCAAGGCCGCAGCGCTTGAGTCTTGGCTCGGCGATGTGGTCACGGACTTCAGCGACCGCGTGCTGCCGGTCGATAGCGCGGTTGCCGAGGAGTGGGGCCGGATGAACGCGATCCGTCCAGTAGCCGTCGTCGATGGGCTTCTGGCCGCGACTGCCAAGACTAACGGCCTTACCCTCGTTACCCGCAACGCCGCGGACGTCGCCGGATTAGGTGTAAACGTGCTGAACCCGTTCGAAACCGAATAGCGGCTCCAGTCACACGCGAGATGCCTCGTCAAAGGATCGTATCGTCGTGGGACTCTATTTTGCCACGGCATGAAGTGCCAATTCCGGACGCAGGCTGCGCGAGGCAGGATCCTTCAAAACGAACGTTAGGCCTCGCGAAAACGACCCTTTTTGAGACACAGCTGAAACCGCCATTTACCTAGGTTGGAGCTTCGAGTCTGCGTCGCAATTGACGGCTTTTGCGGTCGCCCGATGGAGTGTTCGTCGGGTGCTCGCCCCCGCCTTTCCACTCATCAGACCCGAGCCACTCCTCGAAGTAGTAGAGCCAGAGGTAGGTCCACGGGACGATGGTCCGGTCGATCCGCTTCGAGGGTGTCCACTGACCCGACCCGGGTAGGGACAGGCATAAGCGCAAGGGATCGTGGTACACGTGCGGCAGCGGCCGCCCTGCTGCGAGGGCTTCGAGGTCGGGCGCCGTGACTATGACGTTGGGTGAGCCTCCGTCGGCGTAGGAGATCAGGATGTCGTAGTCTCGGCCGAGTGGGGACGGTTGGATGCAGCAGCGCCAGTGAAGGTGGCCCCGCCGGGCGGCGCCGGTGCCGGCGCAGATCGGATTGCTGCGCAGAAACACCAGCTGCTGAGGCAACGTCAGATCTGCGCGCTGCGCTCGGGGCCGCATATCAGTCGCCGAAGAAGACGTTTTTCGGGACCGCTGTCGCGGGGGCCGATGGCGTGAGAGTGAGTCCTACCGCGGGGGCGACCAGAAGCCGATCCGACGTCCGGGCGCTTGAGATCGCTTCCGTCCGCGCATCGATGACGGGGTTTACGACATGGTCGCCGAAGGGCTCACGCAGCCGCTTCGCGATCGTGTCTTCGCCGACCGCGTCGCGCAGCGCCTCGAAGTCAGCCAACGCCTTCGCCTGCCAAGCGTAGAACGCCTCCACACGCTGCGGCTCCGAGTTCCAGCGCTCGGCGAAGTTCTCGCCCGACGTCGTCTCGTTCCAGATCGCGTAGTGCTCGCGACCGCTTCGGTCGTAGTAGCGCTCGATGAAGGCCGGCATCATCCGGATGGCCTCGACCATCACCTCAAGCTCGTCAGCGAACGTGCGGTTCAAAACGCACGCCTCGTAGGCGCGCATTGCAAGTGTCGTGATGACGATCGAGATTGGCGCAACCTCGCCCGGGATCGCCAGGAAATGGACGTCGCGATGGCGCTTCAAAAGCTGCACCGTCCGACGCAAGATACCCTTGACCACTTGCTGCTCTGGGAACGGCGCGACCTGTGCCTCGAGCTGCCGATCGGCCTTGGGTACCCAAAGCCGCGGCTGGAGCGCGGCCCGTCGGCGGAAGAGGTCCCGGTACCCAGGCGGGTTCGTTGGATGCCACGCGCGCAGGTCGCGGTCGGGGACAAGCTGCCCGCCGGAGGAGCACCGCGGGTTCGCGATCGTCGGCGAGATGTCGAGATGGAAGTCGCCAGCGTAGTTCAGCCGCCAGCACCGCTTCTTCGGCTCCAGGATTTTCGCGTAGCCGGCATGCTCCTTCAAGCGATCGCCGACGAGCCGCTTGGCTTCCGCGGGAGCCAGCGTGGCCGGGGCGGTCGCAAGGAAGCAGATCAGATCGACGTCGAATTCGGCTTTGCAGATCGGCCTGACCGATGTGCCGAGCGCCCCAGATCCGTGCAGGTCGATCATCGCAGCAGCGAGGAGAGGATGCTGGCCTTGGCAGAGCCACTCCCCGACGGCTCCGTACGCCACCTTCGCTCGGTCGAACTGCGTCGCCGTCAGTTCGAGCCGTTGGCAGATCGCCTCGAGAATCGTCAGGATCTCGGTCCGGCGGAGGGAGTCCCTCTGGCTCAGGATCGTGCGGGTAAATGCGTTCATCGCGGTTTCTCGAGCTGATGGCAGGGAAGGAACTTGGCGGTGGGTGCGGCGAAGAAGATCGGCTCGAGTTCGGGCTGGGCATGCCGCGCCGCCGCAGCGCCCATGCCGCGGAGACGGCCGATCTGGCTCGTGTCGTCCATGCCGAAGTCCCCCTTCGACATGGTCGGGGAGTAGCGGAAGATCGCCTTCCGCTCGTACTGGTCCCCCGTCAGCAGCTTTGCCATCCCGAGCGCGCCACGTGACTGCCCGCTCATGAAAAGCTTCACCGCGTCGAAGCCGAGACCAATGAACCCCGGCGCCTCGGGCAGGCGATACACCTCGTCCCCGCAGCCGAGACTGAGGATTCGCAGGCTTCTGGCGGGCCATCCAAGCATCGTGATCGCCTCGACAACCGCCAAAGCGATCGGGTTGTTGGCCCAGACGCCGCCGTCCAAAAGGCCGACATTGTCCGCTGTACGGTGGCGCGCGAAGTACGTCGGAGCCATCGCCGTCGCCATCGCGGCCTCGATAGCCGGCTGCTTGTAGTCGTTCTTCAGCCGTTCGTGATGCGCAGTCTTGAAGATGTAGACGCTGCGGTACTCCGGGTCCCACGCCGGAACGAGCAGGCGGGTGTGGGCGTCGCCGATCCGGCGATCGCCCAGTACGTCCTCGAGTTCACGCCGCAGAACCTTCGCGTCGTGCTTCGGACATACGAATTGCCGCGCAAAGGCCACTCGACGCTGGATCCAGCGGGTCGCAGCAGTTCGGCCAGTCTGTCCGAAGATGACGGGTCCGCGCTCGACGTAGAGGTCGCGCAGCTCCTTCGCAGGCAAGCCGAGCGCCAAGCCGATCGCGAGGATGCCGCCGGTCGAGGTGCCGGCGATCAGGTCGAAGTAGCGGCCGATCGGAGCGTCGAGATCGTCCTCGAGCTTGGCCAGGAATGCTGCCGGGCACGTGCCGAGGATGCCGCCCCCGTCGATGCAGAGGATACGCTTCGGCGGCGGATCAGGGTCGCGCGAGGCCGTTTCGGACCAACTATCGCGCTCGGAATCAGCTTGCACGGCCATGACAGCGGTCCCAATTTGGTCCTATCCTGGTCAGATAAGCCGAATCAGGCGACGTTCAAGAGACGTCCCGTTTCGGGATCACTCTCGCGCTAGGCGGGCAGATGAAGGTGATTGGCTTGACACGTCTCCAACCGCTCCAGACGGACGAAACACTTCGCGGCGCGGCTGCTGCGTTCGTCGCAGAGTTGAGAGTGCTGTCCTGCGCACGGATCGAGGACGTCCAGCGGCGTTTTCCGCTCGCGCAGAGCAACGGATGCCGCCTCGCCATCCCGTTGGGGCCGACGCATGTCGTCGATGTCGCGTTCAACGTCGAGCTCGACATGGCGTTGATCGAGAAGGTTGGTCCGACCGACCGAACACGTGCGGGGACGCCCCGGTGAAACTCGTGCCCATCCGATCCACGCGGGACAATGAGCGTGCCCTCGAGCGCATGAGGGAGCTGATCGACAGCTCTGATCCTGCCGCGCAGGACGAGCTCGAGGTGCTGTCCGTGCTGACCGAGCGTTGGGAGAGCGACCGAGCGGCCGTTCCGCCGCCGACGCCGCTCGAAGCGATCCAGTTTCGCATGGCACAAGGCGGGTTGAAGCCGCGGGACCTCGAACCCTACATCGGCTCTCGCTCGCGAGTATCCGAAGTTCTATCCGGCGCTCGTCCACTGTCAATCGACATGATCAGGGCGCTTCACCACCACCTCGGCATCCCCGCGGCATCGTTGATCGGGCTCGAAGTGGAGACGCGCAACGAGCCGCCCGCCCCGTCCAAGGCCGCAATGAAGAAGCTACGGTCCCTTGGCGTCATGGGTCACGCTGAGACGTTTTCCCATTACCTTGAGCGGTCGTTTGCTGGGGCGCCGTCCGCCGCTCTTCTGCGCAAGACGCGAACCGCCCGCACCAACGCGAAGACGGATCAGTCGGCGCTGGCCGCGTGGTGCGGTGCCGTGCTGTTGCAGGCTCGTGCCGTTACGCTGTCGCCGCGGACGATGGAATTGAACCCCCAGTCTGCACGAACCCTTGCCAGCCTGAGCACTCAATCGAACGGTCCCGTGGAAGCCCGCCACCTGCTCGCAAGGATGGGCGTCATCTTGGTAGTAATCGACCATCTACCGGGGACGTACCTCGATGGGGCCGCGCTACGCCGGCAGGACGGCACTCCCGTCGTTGCGCTGACGTTACGCCACGATCGCGTCGACAACTTCTGGTTCACGCTGCTCCACGAGTGTGCCCACGCTTTCCTGCATCTCGGCGGAAACCGGCCGATCATCGTCGATGATCTTGAGGTTGCCGGCGAAGACGACATGGAGGCCGAGGCGGATCGGTTCGCCTCCGATGCCCTGATCCCGCCGGAGGTTTGGACTCGCGCAAACAGACCCGACCTCACGCCGCGCAACGTCCTCGCGATCGCGGAGCGCGCCAACGTTCACCCCGCTATCATCGCGGGCCGCTGGCAACGGGAGTACAGCGACTATCGCCGCTTCTCGCGGATGCTCGGCCGCGGCGAGGTCCGACGGCTTTTTGCTGCTTCCGCGTAGCCGGCTCAAAAACGAACGTTTTCGCTCATTGTCAGCGCCCCGTTTCGGCCGCCTCACTCGGTTGAAGGTACCCCTCCCAAATCCCTCTCGCGAAATCCAAGCTCTCGAAACCTCGATCCCCCGGCGAGTTTTGAGCGAAGTCGGACAACCCACGACCGATGTCCGCTTTCTGATCGGTTCACCGGCGAGTGAACAGCGGCTCTGAGTCAGAGCCTGCAGTCTGATTAAGAACTCGCAAGCGGCAAACCATCATTCAACCCTGGCCGGACTGCGCACGAATTCTCGCCTGGGCCGCTCGGATGTCGTCGCTTCCCGCAGCCCGCAAACGGCTCTGCCGGGGCGGGGCCGCGTCTTCAATCTCGGAATTGGGGCGGACGCCGGGCTCACGTTCTGCGCCGTCGAGTTCGCCATGACGCCAACGCCCTCTCGCTTCCGGGATTCTGGCGAGGATCAGAGCCTGGCGCTGCTGGATCTCGTTCAGCACCTCAAGGGCCTCCGCTTCCCCCTCCTCGACTTGGTCCACGGCGTTGGATTCCGATGCCGGGTCTTCGTTTTTGATCCGATCGGTATCGGCCGCCCCAACATCGTCCGTCTCTTCAGCCTCAGGCTGTATCGGTTTTTCCTCGTTCGTCTCGGCTGCATCGGCTGTCGGCATCTCTCCCTCGCGCTCCGCTTCGGCAGTAAGGCGTTTCGCGAGGAACGGGTTGGTGTCTTCCGGGTAGAGCGAGGGCGGCTCCGGCAGGCGGCCCGTCTGCCCCTCGAACAAGGGCAGAAGCTCCTTGTCCTCGTAGTAGGTCACGCGCTGCGCGAGGACCGGTTTCATGTTCTGCACCAGGGCGACCACTTTGTCGGTCCCCAGCTGCCGCAACTCGGCGGCGCGGATCAGGCGTGTGCCCTCCTCCCGCTCCGAAAAGGACGACATGAACTCGTTTGACCGCCACGACTTCGATTTCGCAACCCGGGTGAAATCGCCGATGGCGCTCGACACGTACTCTGGTGTGTCGTTGTCGGCCGGTGACATGAAGAGCTGCAAGCGGCAGTTCGCCAGGAAAACCGCCGCACCCTCCCGGCCGTAGAGGGCATTGTCGCGGATGCTGGCGAGGGTCTGCACCACGATCATTATGCGCCCGCCGTAGCCGCGCAGGGTCGTGACGGCTTGCTGCAGAACCTCCATCCGGCCGAGCGAAGCGAACTCGTCGAGAAGGAACAGCACCGGATAGGGCTCGTCCGGGCCGGGCTCGGCACGCTGCAGAAGGGCGATGGTCTGCTGGAACATCAGCCGGACCAGCGGTGCCAGCGGCACGATGTCGTTCGGCGAGACGATGACGAAGATCGACGTCGGATCGCGGCGCAGATCGTCGATCCCGAAGTCCGACTCGTCCGTGACGTCCCGAACGGCCGGATCGGCCCAAAGGCCAAGCCCGCCGTCCGCGAGGACGGAGAGGTAGGAGGACAGGATGCGCGACTCCATGCCCGCCATGCGGTTGAAGATCTTCTTCGCCTCCTCGGCCTCGACCTCCCGCGCGAGGCGCTGGAACACCTCGAACGCCTCCCCTGGCTCGGCCAGCGCATCATAGATCGCTCCGATCCGGGGCGTGCCGCGCTCGATGGCGAGCAGCGCCGTCGCGGCAAAGATCTCCCGCGCGCCTTCGAGAAAACCCTGCCCGTTGCCGCGCGCGACGATCAGCGAGGCTGCCAGCCGGCGCGCCTCGGTGAAGCGGCGGCGCGGGTGAACATCGGCGACGTATGCGAGTGGATTGTAGCGATGTGTCCGCCCGAGCGGATCGTAGGGGCTGAACTTGAAGACCCTGTCGCCCATGGCGAGGCGACGCCGCGCGGTCAGCTCGAAATTCTCGCCCTTCACGTCGAGGCAGAATACCGAGCCCTTGTAGGTGAGGAGGGTCGGGATCACGACGCCGACACCCTTGCCCGATCCGGTCGGCGCCGCGATCAGGCTGTGCGGAATATCATGCGAGGTGAAGAACTCGCCCGCGGATCGAGGGCGCGCCAGCTTGCCGTAGATCGGTCCGCGCACGTCCTCGAGCCTGGC
>NZ_QHHQ01000013.1 GCF_003258595.1 Acuticoccus sediminis | reverse complement strand
AGGACCGAACCGACCAGCAGATCCCGGCTGTAGCTTAAAACGGCGCCCGAACTGTCCAACCGATAGGGAGCAGCTCAGAGACCATCATCGCGGCAGTCTGCCATGGCCAAGCAGCGTTACTCAGCGCCCGAACACAGGATGGTCGCTGGCTCTTCGCGGGACGCCGGCTCACCGCGATCAGCGACGAGGAGGAGATCGAGTGCGGCGCCGCCGAAAACGCGCCCTGGCTGGTCGCGTCGACGCTTCGCCAATGTGGCGCGGTCTATGAGAGGGGCGACAACTGGACGCCACACATCGTCCGCGATGGTCGCCTGATCACAGGACAGAACGTAGACTCCGCCACCCCACTCGCTAATGCCGTTCTCGACGCGCTCCAGGGGGCGCGCTGACAGAAGCCTCGCGGTTATTGGCGGCGGCTCCGTCCTCGCAGCGCCAGGGGACTCGCGCCAAATCTCTTCTGGACGGCCGATGAAAAGGAAGAGGTGCTGAGATATCCGCATCGGCTGGCGATCTGCGAAATGCTCAACTCGCTCCCGGTGAGAAGCTCTTGGGCCAGGCGCATGCGCATCGAGGTCAGATAGGCGACCGGGGGCGTTCCCGTCGCGGCTTTGAAGGCGCGTGAGAAATAGAAAAGGCTGACACCAGCCACCGAAGCTAAGTCGGCAAGGCGGACGGCCTCGCCGATATGCGTGCGCATGTAATCGATGACCTGCTCCATCCGGCGAGCGGCCAGCGGCGTCACGACGCCCGACCCGCCGCCGTCGCAGGCCACAAGGTGGGCCGCCAGGAAGGCAGCCGCCGCCTCAGCGTAGAGTTCGGGCGCGCCGCTCGCGGCCTGGTTGAGCAGAGCCAGCGCCGTGCTGTGTATGAGCGCATCTTCGAGACAAAGGCGCGAGTAGCCGCTTGTGATCGGCCCGGATCGTCGATGGTGAAACTCATGCCCCGCGGCGGCTAACCAGCCCACCGGCAAATAGATGTACGCTGCGCGAACTTCAGAGCTTTCAGACGGTCCCCAGCGCAGCCGGTCCAGCTCGCCAGGGGCAGTGAGACCGCTCGACCCAACGCCGCGATAGGCAGAGCTCCAGTGACGGCCACGACTCGCTTCAAGAGTTCCCGAACCTTGGAGGAAACTGACGAGGGTCTGGTCTCTGGTCGCGGGCGCGTCGAAGGGGTCGCCGCGTGTCGGACACACCCATTCAGCGACATGCAGGCTACGCCAGCCCGCCGTCGCGCTCGATCGCAGCAGACGCCCGGGCTGAGCGTGCAAAGACGCGACGCTGTCTTTCGAATAGTACTGCTCGACCCCGAGCGCAGTGGCAGGCACTTGGACTTCCTTCCGCTGACGCGGGTTAGCAAAGCTGATTTTATTACCGTAGATCCGCCTGCTGCGCGGGCCAGGCCACTGTTAGCATACATGATTGGCGGGTGGCGAACCTGGCGGAGAGCCGAGTTTCATCAGCGGGTCGGATTGGAAGACCCTCACAAGGAAGTCGATGACAGCGCGGGTACGGTAGGCCAGCCGTCGTCCTGGAGCATAGGTGATGTAGAGCGGTTGGCGCCGGAATTCGAACTGCGGAAGCAAGCGACGTAGCCGTCCGGCCTCGATGTCCTCTTGGACCACGAGGTGCGAAAGGCAAGCGACACCATGGCCCTTTAGGACCGCCGTCTGAATAGCGGCCGGGTTGTCGGCGCTGAAGCGGCCCCGGACGGTCACAGCATGCTCCGCCGCCCCCCTTTCACCGGCGTCGCAGAGATCCGTGAAATGCCAGACATCCTCCCGGCCATAGCGGGGATGTACGATGCAATGATGCAGCGCCAGATCAAGCGGGTGGAGAATCGGGAGGTTTCGGTCGATGTACTCCGGCGAGGCCACGATGTGCCGCGTCGTCGAGCCAACGCGCCGACAAATCAGCGAGGCGTCCTCGATCTCGCCCAGTCGGACCTCGAGGTCGAAGCCCTCCTCAACCAGGTTCCCTGGGCGGTCCCGCATGATGAGCTCGATCGACAGCTCTTCATATTGGGCGAGAAGAGTGCTGATGTGCCCGGCGACGTGCACGCCCAGCGGCGCCGGCACGGCCAGGCGCACCAGGCCCACAGGCTTGCGGAGCCATTGATCGGCGAGATTCCGCAAGCCTTCGGCGGCTTCGACCAGATCACGTGCCGGGGCGAGAAGGTTGCGGCCCTCGTCGGTGAGGGTGACGGCCTGGGTGCTCCGCTGTACGAGCCGCGCCCCAAGGTACTCCTCCAGCGCGCTGACCTGGCGGGAAATGGCAGGCTGCGTTACACCGCGCTCGGCCGCGACGGCCGAGAACGAGCCCGTCTCCGACACCCGCAGGAACGAATGAAGGCTCGTGATCAGGTCCATTCGACGCCCCCACCTCCAGCGGGCCGGATTGCGATGCGCTCAACCTTCGACGGAGCGAAGGCGACGTGACCCTCCAGTTCGGCCACGGCCCAGTGGGGCGCGCGGTAGCACCAGGCCGCATTGGGCAGATCGCGCTCGTTGGCAAAAAGGGTGAAAAGCGACGCATCGCCCTTGTAGGGGCAATAAACTAATGTTGCCGACGGGCGCAGCAGGGACATGTCGACGTCGGCCATGGGGATATAGCGGATGGCTGGTTGCCGGCCGCGGCCCTCGCGAACCTCCAATGAACGCCGTGTCTCGGCGATCATTTGGCCCAGGGCTATGACCATGACGTCGTCTTCGCTGCGCTCGATGGAAATTGGATAGTCGGAGTCTGGGACACGGATGCTGCGTTCCACCGGGTCGACTTCGGTGGAGATCGCCGGTGAAATCAGCAGGTTCGAGGCGCCCCTAGTGCGCAGTTCAGTGGCCCACATGATGCACGTTTCCGGATATGCCGTTAGCGTCTTCAGAAGCGAGGAAGGCCACCGTCTCGGCGAACTGCATCGCGCCGGGGCCATGCCACCCGCCATCGGCAGGCAGAATCGTGTTGAAGCGAATGCCTCGCCCCGAGAGCTGGCTCGCGAGATAATCCGCTAGGCCGACCATTAGCCGCCCGGCCGCGCGGGAGGCATCTTCCTTCCCCGCCACGGGTGCGATGACGATGATGCTCGCGCCCTTATGCAGGATCGGCAGCAGATGCCGGGTCAGAAAGAAGGGCGCGCGCACATGCGCTGCCACGATCAGGTCAAACTCTTCGATCGTCGCCTCTTCCATCAGAGGCGCGCGAGCAGCCTCGCCGTTGATGACGAGATTATCCAAACGCTCCCCGACGATCTCGCGGGTCCTGGTCGCAAGCATCTCGGCCGCCGCGGGCGAACGCAGATCGGCGGCGACGGAGCGTGCCCGACCCGCGCTCGCACAAGCCTCCTCGACAACGTGACGGATGTGGGTGGAACGATGGTGATGCAGGACGACCTGAGCGCCGGCATAGGCGAGAGCTATGACCGCCTCTCTTCCGAGGGGTTGGTTGGCGCTCGTGACAAGGGCGGTTCTGCCGCGGCAGCTATGCAAAGCAATATCCTTCCGAGCCAGCGATGAGCGCAAACCATACCGGCGTCCCAACGGCCGGGGGTGCCCGCGACTTCACACGTCTGGAATTAACTCCAAGTGCCGCTCGAGTCTGGCCGACTCAAAGCTCGGCGGGAAAGACTTTGTGCGTGCCAAGGCGATACCTAAAAGCTATGGTAATGCGATGGAGCTTCGTCATCTTCGCTACTTCGTGGCCGTCGCTGAAGAAGGCGTGCTTACGTCCGCGGCCGAGAAGCGCCTGCACGTGGCGCAACCTTCGCTAAGCCGTCAGCTCAGGGATCTGGAGCGGGAGGTGGGAACACCGCTGTTTATCCGCAGCGCCCGGGGCATGGAATTAACGCCTGCAGGCAAAGCGTTCCTTGAGCCCGCACGAATAGCGCTCAAGGAAGCGGGCGAAGCCGTGGCGGCCGCCAGGCGTGCGGCAAAGCCCGGCAAGCATCGCTTCTCAGTGGCTTTCTTGGCGGGACAGGAGGTGGACTGGCTGCCTCACGTCACCCAAGCTTTGCAGAAGGACCTCTACGGCATAGATTTTCAGATGCTCAGTATGTTCTCGCCTGATGTCGGAGACGCTATACAGTCGGGAGAGGTCGACCTGGGATTTTGTCGTATCGAGCCCAGGCCAGACGTCACGTATGAGGTTATCGCCCAAGAACCGATCGTGGCCATCCTGCCGAGCGATCACCCGCTAGCCGAGGAAGACGAAATCGATCCGAAAGGTTTCGAACTTCACCCCTTCATCGGGTACTCGGACACACCCCACGTTCTGCGTGAGATCGTCGCGAATTACTTCAGAGACTGCGGCATCAGCGTAACGCCAGAGCATCTTCTCGATAACGCGGCGACCGGCCTGACTTTGGTGGCGTCGACCCGCAGCGTTACTCTCCTTCCAAGATATGTGGAACCCTTATTACCCTGGTCTGTCGTATGTCGTCCGCTGAAGGGCAAGGCTCCTGTGATCGACCTGGCGGTGGGCTACCGGAAGGACAATCCATCGCCGGTGCTCAAACGCTTCCTCGGCGACATAGAGCGTCTTATCGCTTCAGGCCCCGCGGGCCGGCGTCTCTACAGCCAGCCCCGCTGAATTCTGGCTGCCGGGGCCAGCAAGGCCGTGGCGTATTCCGCCGCCGCTCTCATTTTGCCAGTCGACTCGAGGCAGCAGGCTGATCGTCAGAGCTGCGGCCAAGCAGCCGCAGGCCATGGCAGGCGTTACCCAAGACAAAGGCCATCCGGCGGACAGCAGCACGCCGCCCGTGATCGGCCCCGCCGCCGCGCCCAAGCGGCCGCAGCCGACAACGAGACCGGTTCCGCTCCCTACCAAGGCGCAAGGGAAGCCCTCAGCCGCGAGCGCGTAGAGTCCGGCGTTCCCCGCGACGATGAAGAAGGCGACCACCACCACCACAAAGCTGAGCGACGAATAGGAGGGAGCGGCAAATCCCATTGCGGCCATCAGCAGCGCTGCGATGACCATCGAAGCGGCGACAACGGGGCGAAGAGCGAAGCGGCTAGCAACGAGCCCGAACACGATCGCCCCCGCCGCACCACCGATGTTGGCTGACCCCAAGAGCGCGGCCGATGCGGCATGGCTATGGCCGAGGTTTTCCGCGAGCGTCGGGATCCACTTCATGAGGAAGTAAAACGTGAAGGTCTGACCGATGTAGGCGAGCGCGAGGAGCGCCGTTGTTCGTCGCGTGTTCGGGTTGAAGAGCTGAAGGGCCGCCGGTCTCGTAAGTGGGTTGCGAAAACCTGCAGTCGTACCTTCGTCGCGCCGGCGGGAGAGGACCGCAGCTGGGAGGATGAGGAGGGCCGTGGCGAGCGCACCAAGCTCGAAAATCGCCTGCCAACGGTCGGTGACAAGCTGCAGCCCTGCGGACGCCGCCGCACCGAGAACCGCTCCAAGGGAGAAACCCGAGATCATGATCGCTATGTCGAGGCCTCGCGGCCGGCCGCTCGCGTCCTGACCGATGACGCTGTTACCCGTCGTCAGAAGGCCGCCTATGCCCAGCCCCGTGAGTAAGCGCACGATGGAGAGGGAAGGAACGTCCGAGCAGATGGAGGCGGCGGCCATGCCGATCGCGACAATGACCAAGCTGGTGATCAACAACCGCATCCGACCCAGGCGATCCGCCAAAGCGCCGATCACGACGGCGCCCACTCCCATGCCGATGAGGTCCATGGACATGACGACGCCAAGCTCGGCGTCGTCGATTCCCCAGGCGCTTGCGATTTTGGGGGCGGCCAAGGCGATCGAGAATACGTCGAACCCGTCGGCCGCAACGCAGGCTGTCACGAGACCTGTTAGTAGGATCCGATCTCGGCCTGGCCCCATCTTGTCCTGCTCCGTCTGGCCTATGTCTCGGCTGCGGCTGGCGCGACCCGGGCCGATAGCTTGGTAGAACCTACTTGACGATACGGCTTCCCCGCTACGCTTAGCTGCGCCGTTACTTTGGCCGAATAGGACACGCCGCGGAAGGGCAAGCTGACGCAACAACCGAGCAAGCTGGATCAACAGTCGGGCCGCAAGCGGCCGCTGTCCACGGGCTGACGGCATACAGTTAGTAGCCGCCGATATAAGGGCCCGTTAGTTCCGCGCCCAAAGCATCGCGCGCATAGCTGCTGAAGATTCTACGCACCGTGGCTCACCCGCGCACAGGAGCCCTGTTCGCCGCAAAAGAAGGACGATTGCCATGATCAAGCTCAGTATTCTTATGGTTCGCAAAGCGGGCATGAGTTACGAGGACTTTGCTGAGCATTGGGGCACTATTCACGCTGAAACGGTGGCGGCCCAGCCCTCACACAAGAAGTATATTCGACGCTATATCCGGAACCACCGCACGCCCGATGTTCTTCCGGGAGCGATGCAGTCCGGGTTAGATGGTATCGCCGAGATTTGGTACGACAGCATCGAGGATGTGAAGGCGTTCTTCCCGTCGCCCCACTACCGGAACAACGTGATTCACGATGAGATGACCTTCATGGATCGGCAGAAGTGCGAGCTGATCTTCACGACCGATCTCAAGGTCATAAGCTAACGAACCTCCCGCCACGCGCGGGGTCCTTCACCGCCCCGAACGTGGCTTGTACTCCCCGAAGGCCCAGCGGACATCGAGCCAGGTGCGGTGCTCGGGGATGCCGCATTCGATGCCCGGCGTTGCTGGACTTCATTCGATTGGCTGGGGAGCATCAGGAATATCGGCGGTCTGGGATCGGTCGTGATTGATCCAGATTTGCGCCTGCTCGGCCCGCATTATGTCTTCGAGCTTTTCAATCGACCGCTTCGTCGCAACAGGATCTGCATTGAAGCTCGGCACCCGGCGGGCCTCGAAATTCTCCCGCAAATGTGCCGCGTCGCCGCTCAAGATCACCGCGCCGCTTTTGGGAAGCCGCACCAGCAGGGATTGATGCCCCGGGGTGTGGCCCGGCGTAGATAGAATGCGAACCGCACCGTCCCCAAAGACATCTCTATCACCGTCGAGCTGGACGACCGGATTGCTTTTCATCGAGGCGTAGAGCTCGGGAACGAAGCCGTACTTGCTAAAATCGGGGCCGAACATGGCGTCGTATTCGGTCCGCTGCACGAACCACCGAGCGGTCGGGAACAAGCGGCTGTTCCCGACGTGATCGAAGTGGGCGTGGGAGAACGCGATGACGGTGATATGGTCCGGCCGCACTTTGATTTCGCTAAGTTGCGCCGCCAAGGTGCGGCGCACGAGGCCGCGAACCTTGTGCGCCACTTCCTTTCCGTTCGGCAGAGCGACCAGCTGATCATCCACGCCGGCGTCCCACAGCATCCAGTCCGATCCGTGCCGGATCAGGTAGCAGTGGTCACTGTAGACGACAGGCTTGCCCTGATTGCTTCCGGGAGACCACTGCGAAACATCGGGCGACCGCGCCTCGCCACAATCGAGTTGATACATCCGTTCGACCGTGGCGGTCCTCGGCGTCTGGGCCAAAACGACGCTCGACAGAGCGAAGACTCCGGCCACGGCGGCTACGGTGCGGACGAGTTGAAGATGCCGCATCGGTCTAGACCAGGGTCACTTTAAGGGCACCGAGCCCTTGGAGTTCAGAGATCACCTCGTCTCCGGCGCGCAGCCAACGGCGCTGCTGCGCCGGGATATTCTCTCCAAGGATCACGCCCTGCGGCGTGCCGGTGAACAGGACATCGCCAGGCTTCACTGTCATGATCCGAGAAACGTAGGCGATCAGCTGCCGGCAATTGAAAATCATGTCGCTAGTCGTCCAGTCCTGTCGAATCTGGCCGTTGACGCGGGTGGTGAGGCGGAGAGCATTGGGATCAGGCACCCGACGTCGCGGCGCCAGCCAAGGACCGATCGGCGCGAAGCCGTCTGCCGTCTTGCCCGCCGTGAACTGCGAGGTGGCCATCTGCAGCGTCCGGGCGCTGAAGTCGTTGCCCGTGGCGTAGCCCGCGACGTGCTCCAGGGCGTCGGCCTCAGTGACGTTGTGGCATTCGCGGCCAAACACGATCACCAGCTCAGTCTCGTAATCGAACTGGGTGTCGACATCGGTCGGCAGCTTGATCTCGCCCTCATGACGATTGAGGGCGTTGCGGAACTTGGCGAAGATCGGCGGCGCCTTTGGAACGGGGGTCCCGGTCTCCTCGGCGTGCTTACGGTAGTTGAAGCCGATGCACAGGATCTTCTCGGGCCGGGTTACCAGGGGCGCGAAACTCAGCTCGTCGGGGGGCACAACGGTTGCGGCCGACGTCTGGGCCATAGCGGCCTTGATCACCGCCAGCAGTTCGGCACCACGCCCGTTCTGCAGCAGGTCGTCCATATCGCTTGGCGCCTGCAGGCCGAGGGCATCTGCCGTGGCGGTGACATCCAGCACCCCGCGGTCCAGCTCCACGCCGACGCCATAGCCCTCGCGAAGGCCGAGGTTGCAGAGGCGGTACGGTGTCGTGCCCACCACCCCGTAGTTTCGTGGATGTTGCGCCTGAATCGTAGGGGGGCCAGGGGCGGCCGAAGCCATCCGGATCGGCAGGCCGCCAACAAGGGCGGCACCGCCAACCAGCAGCGCCCGGCGGGAAGCACCGGAGGCTTTCGACGGCGGCGTGCGCGCTTCGAGACTGTGCATTCAGTTCCACCTTGGGCCAGGGCAGGGAGAGCGGGTTTGGAGGGCCGGCTAGGTTACCGGGCGCGCTCGCTAATCATGGTCAGCGGCACCGCGACGAACGGCTGGGCCTGGAAACTTGCGACGAAGTTGAAGGGCGTCTTGCTCATGGCCAGCTCCTTTGAAACTGCCGAAAGGTTAGGCTTTCACCGCAGGGGTATGAACTGCCGCTGGAATCCTGACGCTCCTTCCCAATGGTATGAGCGCAGCCAGGTGTCGCGCGCGACCTCCGCGGTGATGGACCCACGAACGCCTAGCCGGGGGCCGAGCTTCGCGGACCCACTGCGGGATCAGCGCTGGGCGCTCCCCATCGTGCGCGCCGCGCGGTCGATGACGTCGGCGACGGCTCTCGGCTGGGTGAAGAACACCAGGTGGCTCCCTTGGACGTCCGTTGTCGCCGCACCGATCCGGTTGGCCATGTGGCGCTGCAGCCTCGGGTCGATTGATCCATCCTCAGTCGCGACGACAAAGGCGCTAGGCTTGGTGCGCCAGGCGGCCACGCTGACCTTCGCGTCGAGAGCCGCCAGAGCGACAGGAACTTGGGAGTCTCGCAGGAAAGACGCATCGGCGTCGCTCGCGCCGCCGGCGAAGCCCGCCTGGAAGTTCTCGGCATTGAAGAAGCCGAACCCATCGGGCTGGGGATCGACGACCAGGTTGGGCAATGGTGGGACCACCCTGAACTGATCGCCGGCGGACTCGCCGACGTCGGGCGCAAAGGCGGTTACATAGACGAGGCCGACAACCTTTGGATCGTCGCCCGCCTCTGTGATGACACTGCCGCCGTACGAATGGCCGACCAGCACCGCCGGGCCATCCTGACGGGCCAGAACGCGCCGGGTGGCTGCAACGTCGTCGGCGAGTGAGGTGAGCGGGTTCTGGACGATCGAGACGCGGTAGCCCCGTTTGACGAGCTCATCATAGACGCCCCGCCAGCCCGAGCCGTCGGCGAAGGCGCCGTGCACCAGGACGATATTCCTGATTGGCTGTGCTGCGAGCACGGCCGCAGGGCGCGGCGCGGAAGACGGCTGCGCTTGGGCGAAGGCGGAGAGAGTTGCCGCCGTGATGGCGGCGGCGGCGGCGATCAGGGTGAGGATCTTCGACATCGGTGCTCCTGGGAGGAATAAGGCAGGGAAGCGGCGGCATTCGCGCGGCGGTAGGCAAGGGCGCCCCGTTCAGGGCGGGTGTGTGCCTTGGCCGCTCGGGTTGCGGGCTGGCAGGGCATTGCCGTGGATTAGTTCAAGGCCGGCGTAGAGGCCGCTTAACCGCTGTATTTCGAAGCGCTGGCAATCGGCACGACGAACCTCAGCCATGGTCGACGCGACCTCGGCCGGCGGATCGCATAGGGTCTTGAGCGCCTGTTCGCCAAGGGCGAAGGCGGACTCGAGCGTGTCGCGGATCTGGAAGTGGACCCCGGCCTTTATCAACTCAAAGGCATGCTCCCGGTGCTTGGCGCGCGCCAGAACGGGGACGAGCGGGAACTCGTCGCGAACGAGCTCGGCGATCCGCAAGGCCGCCGCCTCATCGTCGATGCAGATAAGGATGGCGCGGGCATTGGCCGCCCCTGCGGCCCGCAAAATGTCGAGGCGTGAGCCGTCGCCGTAGTAGACCTTGAAGCCGAAGTCAGCGGCGTCGCGGATCATCTGCACGTCGGAGTCGATGATCGACAGGCTATGTCCTCGCGCCAGCAGCGGCTGGGTGGCGATGTGCCCAAAGCGGCCGAAGCCGATGACCACTACGTCGCCCGCAAGATCGTTGGCCGCCTCGACCCCGTCCATGACCACCCGCGGCTTCGGAGCGAGGCGCTCGTAGAGCGTCACGCAAAGGGGCGTCAGCATCATCGAGCTGATGATCGTCGTCGACAGGATGGCGCTGGCGTCGCGGCTGATCAGCCCGACCCCAGCCGCTGCCGTCAGCAACACGAAGGCGAACTCGCCGCCTTGGGCCATGATCACGGTTCGCAGCAGCGCCTCGCGATGTCCCACGCGGAACATCCGCGCGACGCTGTATACGACGAGCGACTTCAGCGCGATGTAGACGACGACGCTCAGGGCGATGAAGGCCCAGTGCGCGGCGACAACCTGCAGGTTCAACGCCATGCCCACACCGACGAAGAACAGGCCGAGCAGGATCCCCCGGAAAGGCTCGATGTCCGCCTCGAGCTGATGACGGAAGACCGAGCCTGACAGCAATACGCCCGCCAAGAAGGCCCCGAGGGCCATCGACAGACCGCCTGCCTGCATAGCCCAGGCGGCCCCTAGCACGACCAGCAGCGCCGCCGCCGTCATGATCTCTGGGGTCCGCGCCGCCGCGAGCAAGCGGAACAGCGGATTGAGGAGCCAAAGCCCCGCAGCGACCAGGGCACCGATCGCCCCAATACCGATGAGCACCGCGAGCGCGCGATCTGCGAGGCCGACCGTACCGGCGCTCGGCGCAACGAAGGCGACGAGGGCCAGCAGCGGGACGATGGCCAGATCCTCGAAAAGCAGGATGGCGATGATGCCTCGCCCGACGGGTCTGGCGATAAGGCCGCGCTCTTGGAGCATCTGGAAGACGATCGCGGTCGAGGTGAGGACGAACCCCGCGCCGCCGACGGCGGCGACCGCCGGAGGCAGACCAATCGCCAAGCCTGCTGCGGTCAGGACAGCCGTCGCCATGGCCACCTGCACCAGCCCGACGCCGAAGATGTCGCCTCGCATTGACCACAGACGTGCGGGCTGCATCTCTAGGCCGATGGTGAAGAGGAACATTACCACGCCGAGTTCGGCGACATGGATGATTCCCTGCGGGTCGGTGAAGAGCTTCAGACCGAAGGGGCCGATGATCAGTCCCACTGCGAGATAGCCGAGCACGGACCCCAAACCGAGTCGCCGGAACATTGGGACAGCCACGACTGCGACCGCCAGGAGCGAAACCACGGGCACCAAGTTCAGACCCGTCACGACGGTGTGAGAAGCGTTGTCAGGGGTCATGGCGCTTCCTCGCATTGGCCGAACGACGATCGGACTCGGCTGGGCGGGCTTGGCTGGCCACAGCGCCCGTCAGGGCGCAGGCCTGGCTCTCAGGGCTTCAGAGCCGCCAGGACTGCATCCCGCCCAGCGCCGGCGATCGCGATGTCGTCGGGATCGGCGCCGGAACTCGCGGCGATGGCTCCGATGACCTGCCCGTCGACCACGATCGGCAAGCCGCCGGGAAGGTTGATGGAGCGGCTCCCTGTCGCGAAGGCTAGATCGACGCCGAACTGGGGCGGCAGCTCACCCGTCGCCATGTGTAGCGAGGCGGCAGTCTGCGCCTTCGAGATCGCGGAGAACTGCGCCAGGAAGCGAGCCCCGTCGAGGCGCGCAAAGGCCAGAAGGTTTCCCCCTGCGTCAACCACCGCGATGTTCTCGGGAACGTTGATTTCGCGCGCCTTGGCGATCGCCGCTTGAAGCGCCAGCGCGGCGCCATCGTAGGTGAGCTGCAGGCTCGATCGGGCGATGTCGGACATCATGCGCCTCCGGGCCGAGCGCCGCGGTACGCATGGATCGGATAACCGGGATACCAGCCGTGACGGTCGCCAAGCGTGCGGACGTCGAACTCGTCGTCGCCTTGGTAGCGCGGGGCGTACTGGCCATAGGCGCTGATGACTTCGTCGAGGCGCTCGTGAATCCGCACGACATTGTAGGCATGCGCGACGATGAAGAACTCCCCGGCCTCGATCTGCCGCATCACGAGAGTCGCGAAGGCATCGGTGTCCATGCCGTCGCTGGTTTCGCGAGCGAGCTCGGACTTCACCAGGCCCGGGCAGATAAGCCCGACCTCGATATGATCGGGGACCTCCTCCCGCAGAGCGCTGGTCATGGCCAACAGCGCGTGCTTGCTGACGACATAGCCGGCGCCTTCAGGGACGGCGTTGAAGAAACAGTTCTCGGAGCCGACGTTGTAGATCGCCTTGGGGGTGCTCTCCGCGACGAAGCGCTTTCCAAAGACGGAAACACCATTCCAAACGCCGAACAGATTGACGTTCAGCACGCTTTGAACGTCCTCCGGCTTGGCGTCGATCACCTTGGAGGGGATCGGGCCGACGCCAGCGTTGTTGATCAGGACGTCGACCCCGCCAAAGGTAGACCATGCGAAGTCGGCGAGCGCTTCGACCTGGCTGAGTTCGGTGATGTCGCATTCGAAGATCGCAACCTCGCCGCCGCTTTTTGTCAGCGCCTTGGCTGCTTCCTCAAGCCGATCACGCCGGCGGGCGGCGATGACCACCTTTGCGCCCCGAGCGACGAATTGGGCGGCCAGCGCGAAGCCGATTCCCGTCGCGGCGCCGGTGATGACGACGCGCTTACCTTTGAAGTCTTTCATCGCTTATTACCTGTGCTGGAGGAGATCAGATCGGCGCTTGATCCGGATGCGGCGTCTTCACATCGTCGATGGTGAGCGTGCCGCCGAAGACGCCCCAGTCCCTGGTCTCGACTTCGCGGACCACGATGTAGACAGGAACGAGAGCGCCCTCGGGGATCCCCGCATACTTGCGGATCGCCTCGGTGCAACGGTTGTACAAGAAGAGCTTGCCGTCCGTGGTGGGTAGTCCGGCGAAGCTGTTAACCTCGAGCGAGATGACCTTCGTCCCGCCGGGCTTTCCGCCGTGGTAGACTTTGGCTGGTGGATAGTCGCGGAAGTAGATCCAGCAGGTGCTTTGGTCGAAGGGGAACAGCGGCAGCTTTTCGGACTCGAGTCCGATGACCGTCAGCTCCTCCGCAAGAGCGTCACGAGCGGCGTCGGTGAACGTGCCCTCCGGGGCGTTGACATAAATCAGCGGCATCAGAGCCTCTCTTGGTTGGAAGTGGCGGCCGGCCCGTCGGGTAAAGCGCGGGCCGACGCCCGGCGGCGCCGGCCGAGCCGTCAGGCCCCTGTCGTCAGCACCATTCGAAAGCGCGCCTTCGCGGCCATCATCTTGTCGTAGGCGGCCGCCGCCTCTTCGAGCGGCATGACTTCGATCATCGGTCGCACCTCGGTAAGGACGCTGAAGTTCAGCGTGTCTTCGGAGTCGATCGAGGCGCCCGACGGGTGACCTTTGATCGTTCGATTGGCCGGGATCAGGTCCATGGCCGAGAACTGCAGCGGTTCGGATCCCACGCCGACGATCACCATGACGCCGCGAACGGCGAGGCCCGCCACGAGCTGGCTCATCGCCTGGGAGTTCGGGACGGTGGCCAAGATCGTCTTCGCGCCGCCGAGCTTCGCCAGTTCGGCGGCTGCGTCTTCCGCTGCGCTATCTATATAAACGTGGGCGCCCAGCTTCTTGGCGAATTCGGCCTTGTCCGGGCCCCGGGCTATCGCCACGGTCCTGAAGCCCATCTTGGCCGCGAACTGAACACCCAGGTGCCCTAGGCCGCCGAGACCGAGGACCGCGACCACGTCGCCCGGCTCCGCGCCGCTTTGGCGGAGCGCGTTGTAGGTGGTGACCCCCGCGCAGAGCAGTGGCGCGGCGTCTTCTGCCGAGAGATCGTCAGGGATACGAACGAGGCCGCTTGCCGGAGCGACCATGGCCTCCGCGTAGCCGCCGTCGAAGTTGAGACCGGGGATCTTAATGTTCTGACAGTTGATCAGCTGGCCACGACGGCAGGGCTCGCAATGCCCGCAATTCCCGCCAAACCAGCCCACCCCAACCCTTGTGCCGACGTCCCAGCCGATGACGCCCTCACCGAGCACCTCGATCACGCCTGCCACTTCGTGGCCCGGGATGATCGGGTAGGGAATGCCGGGAACCCAGCCCTCCTTGGCGATCGCGTCGCTATGGCAAACGCCGCAGGCCTGGACCTTAATGCGTACTTCGCCGTAGCCGGGCTCTGGAACGTCGCGCTCAACCAGCTCAAAGGGAGCGCCCGGTTGGGCCACCTGTACTGCTCGCATCTTCGCCATGGTTTTCTCCGATCCCAGCATGAGTTTCGTGGAGCCGCCGCTCGAGTCGTTCGAAAGTCCGCACGCCATCTGTCGAGGCGGCGGCCAGCGACCGGCGGTTGTCCTGCAGTCGTTTCTGTCCTTCGCGTTCGGCGCCACCGGGGGTTCGAACACTCGCCTGCGGACTCTACGCAACACGCCGCGGCGGCGAAGGTCTGCTCTGGGAATATCGGGCAATACTGTCTGTATGAACGATGGGGTCGGCTGAACCGCAAGCACCGACAGGCTCTGAAGAGGGCCGCACGCCATCGCCTCATCAAAGTCGACTAAGAGCACCTAACAGAACCGCCGAACTTGTCGGAGGCAGACGAGTGCTGCTGCGAGGGTAGCAAAGGCGAGATGGAGGTCGGCGCGGCGTTCGTAGCGGACGGTGACGCGGCGGTAGCGGTTCATCCAGGCATGGGTGCGTTCGACCACCCAGCGGTGCCTTCCCAGGCGAGCGCTGCTTTCGACCCCACGCCTGGCGATCCGGGGCGTGATGCCGCGAGCCCGGCACTCCTCACGGCAGCGCCGGTGATCATAACCCTTGTCGGCGTGGAGTTGTCTGGCCGCCGTCTTGGACGGCCCATCCTGCCTCGGACAGCTGCAATCGCATCAAGCGTTGGTGCCAGCATCCGGCTATCGTGCTGGTTTGTCGGTCCGATCAAGAGGGCGAGCGGCGTGCCGCGGGCATCCGTGACGAGATCGCGCTTTGTGCCCGGATTGCCGCGATCCGTCGGGTTCGGCCGGTCGCAGATCCCCCTTTTTGCCGCGACAGGCACGCTGTCCAGCGAAGCCCGGCGCCAATCCATCTGCCCCGCAGCATGCAGCCGCTCCAACAGTACATGGTGTAAGCTCGCCCATACCCCAGCATCGTGCCAGTCGCGCAACCGGCGCCAGCAACTCATCCCCGACCCGCACCTCATCTCAGTGAGCAGCATCTCCCAGGTAGGCCAGAGCGGAGCACGAAGAGAATACCGGTCAGCGCTGCCCGATCCGGCAAGCGCGGCCTCCCGCCTCTTGGCTTGGGCCCCTCCAGCGGCCAGAGCGGCTCGATCACCGCCCAAAGATCATCCGGAACCAGGGGCTTCGCCATGCACCCAGTAACGCCGCAAACCCAGTTTTGTCAGGCGCTTTAAGACTTGGAAACCCACCACGCAGGTGTCCATGCGCAGTCGCGATCGCCCCATCCCGCCTGTTCCATCGCGTCGAACCCGGCAAAGACGGTGGCGGCCAGAGGCAACGATAGGCCGCGGTCGTGAGCCTCCGCGAGGATGAGCCCAAGGTCCTTTCGCATGGCATTGACCGCAAAACTCGTCTCGATGGAGCCGTCTCCAGCGAAGGTCGCTGCGATGGCGTCCATCTTCACTTTGAGGACCGGGGGCGCGCCAGCAGTCTGGGAAAAAATTTCGAGGATCCGCTCGGGCGGCGCGTCCAGATCCTTTAGCAAAACCATGGCCTCGCCGAGAGCCTTCCAGAACGCGAGTAGTGGAAGATTAACCGCGAGCTTGAAGAGCGCACCAGCCCCGACAGGGCCTACGTGATCCACACGTCGGCACAGGTGCTCGAGGATTGGTCGCGCCCGTTCGACGTCTCCCGTCTCGCCGCCCGCGAAACCCAGCAATTGTCCTGTGCGCGCGGGGCCTGTTGTTCCGCTGACCGGGCATTCTATGAATGCTGCGGCGCTCTCTCGCGCGCGGACTGCCAGAGCACGTTGGTCGTCCGGCCGCGCGGTGCTCATTTCAACGAAGAGGACGCCTGCGCCACTCGCCAAAAGGCCGTAGTTGCCCTCGTACACGGCGCGGATCGCCGGCGGATCGAAGAGGCTTGAGATGACAAGATCACAGTCCGCCGCCAGCCTTGACGGGGTGTCGGCCGTTGCAAACCCGGCAGTCCGTACGCGGTCCAGATCGCGGTTCCAGATACGAAGTTCGACACCCGTTTGCGTCAGACGCTCGGCCATCGCGGCGCCCATTTTGCCGAAACCGGCGATGCCAACTCTCATCTCGCGACTCCTGTCTGCGGCGGGGCCAATTCGGCCAAGGTGAGGGGGAGACCCACGTTGGCGCTCGGATCGCCGGCACCAGTGACCGTCGCCACTGCGGGCGGGATCACTGGCTGCGGCGCACCAGATCCTGGATCCCCGCCTTGGCCGCCGGTCTCATTAGGGTGTACCCCGCGCCCGACTCGGTCTGGGAAGTACCGTTGCATCAAGCTGCACTGGAAGCACATGCTGGGTGGCTCCTGGGTTGCAATGGCGTCGCCGGCGACCTCCGGGAGCGCGGGCGTCTAGGCGCATGCGAGCCCGCCCCCGGCGCGGGCGCCCGTCGCGGAAGGTCGGAAGGGCGACAGGCTGTGTCGGCAACAGAGTTTTCCGCGCCTGAAGCGTCCTCGCGGCCGCGGCCTGGTCCGGTGAATCCGCGGCTTGGACCTTCCAGCCGCTTTGCGGCGCCGATGGCGAACGTCGTTGTGACGATGGCGGCCATCCCAAGCAACACGGCGAACACGAGGACGGCGCGGGTGAAGCCCAGTTGATCGATCGCCAGGCCTACACACAGCGGCGCCGCTGCTGCCGGCACGTAGCCCCCGATATTGAACAGGGCCGTTGCTGCCGTCCGCCGCTCGTGCGGAAGGTTTCTGGCGATCAAGCTGAGTCCACCCAGTTGGGAAAGCCCATAGGCGCAGCCGCCAAGGAGCGCGCTTGCTACCGCCAGGCCGGCGTTACCGGCCCACAGCGCCAGGATTAGCAGACACATCGACGAGACGATGAGGGCTCCCGCTGCGGCGAAGAGGAGGGGAACGCCCAGTCGCCGGCCGGGGAGTTGCGCCAGCGTCGCCGCGGCGAACAGCCCGCCCGCCATGGCGCCGGCCAGAAGCGGACTTGGCTGTCCGCCAAACTGCATAAGAACGGAGGGGCCGAGCGACAGGGAGAAGGCGGTCGCTGATAGGCTCACGCCGAACATGGCGGCGCCCGGCGCGATGACTCGCTTATCGGAGAAGCCTTGAAGAGCTGACCCGCCGGGCCCCGGGCGGCCACGCCGCTCGCGATGCCGAAGGCGAGCGAAGGCCGCAACCCCGCCGACCAGAAGGAGCAACTCGGTCAAGAAGACAGCTGCGGAGGGCTCTGGAATTGCGAACGCCACGCTTCCGGCCAGAAGCGGACCAAGGGCCGCGCCGAGGCTGACCGCCCCCGAGGCGACAAGGGAGCCGGCGCTTGCTCCCTTATCCCTGCCGGCGTCGAGCACCGCTTCCACACCGACGGTGAGCGCGGTCGCGACCGCGGCGCCTGAAATGAAGCGAGCCAGAACGAGCGCCTCTAACGTGCGGGCGGCAATGAACGTCAGGCAGGCGAGCATCGCGGCTGCAAGCGACGCCAGTAGCATCAGACGGCCGCCGATGCGCACCTCCAGCCAAGGTGCCCCGAGCAGGCAAAGCAGCAGTCCGATGATATAGCTGGAGAACAGAGCGCTCAGCACAGCCGAAGAAAAGCCATGCTGGGCCTGCCAGAAGACGTAGAGCGGAGTCGGCGCATTCGATAGCACCAAAAGCACCGTCACAATGATGGCCGGCGCCCACATGGATCGGGTAGAATCAGGCGAGCTGGACATGGCTGACGTCCGGCCAGAACCTACAGACGGGCATCGCATGCCGAGGATCCATGGGCCTGCCAATCAGGAAGGGAGGGGCGAGCGGCATTGCACCGCGTCGGAACACTAAGCGGCGAAACAAGATGGGCGAACCCGCAGCGCAGTAAGGACGGATGATACCGCAGATAAGTAGCGGCACTGTTGGACCCTCGCCTAACTTCAGGCGGCGTACCGGCTCGCATTCGGCGTGACCTCGCGCTTACCCCAGATCATCCGATCGAAGTTTGCCGATGAAGCGCCATCCGAACGTTGTGGCGGGCTCGGCGCCAAGGGTTCGCCGCGGTCGCCGGTTTCTTCCCACCCGGGCTGGAGGCTGATGTGCCCTCGCTTCACGAACTCTTTGGGCCTGACGCCATCTCGGAGGAAACCCGGCAGGTCAACGATGCCCTGAAGGCACAGATCGCAGCAGCGCCGCAGCCTGACAGCCTTGATGCCGCCCGCCACGCGTTCGCAACAGGCGCATCCGGCATCCCGGTGTCGCCTCAGTCCTCTCGCGCTCGAAGTCAAACGCTGAGCACCGCGGCCGGTGACATCGGTGTTCGCGTGTTGGTTCCTGAAGTCGTGCGGGGGATCTACCTGCACATCCACGGCGGCGGCTGGGTCCTGGGTGCCAACGACATGTGGGATGACATGCTTGAGAGCCTCGTCCGCAACGCTGGCTTGGCCTGCATGAGTGTGGCCTACCGCCTCGCTCCAGAACACCCATTCCCGGCGGCGCGGGACGACTGCGTGGCGGCAGCAACGTGGCTCGTCGAGAACGCTGAAAGAGAGTTTGGGACGTCATGCTTGCTCATTGGCGGCGAGTCCGCAGGCGCGCACCTGGCTGCCCTGACCTTGCTCCGCTTGCGTGACGCCGGTCTGGGCAAGCCCTTCAAAGCCGCCAATCTGATGTACGGCTGTTTCGATCTCGGGCTCACGCCGAGTCTTCGGATGGCGGCCGAAACGCCCGTCATCGACCGCGCCGGGACTGAGCGGTTCATCGCGGCATTCAGCGGCGGGGCCGATCCTGATCACCCGGCGTTGTCTCCCCTTTACGCGGATCTTCGGGACCTCCCGCCGGCGCTATTCAGTGTGGGCACGCTTGACCCGCTTCTCGACGACAGCCTCTTCATGCACATGCGTTGGCAGGCTGCCGGCAACCCCTCTGAACTGGCGGTCTACCCGGGCGGTGTTCATGGCTTCAACTGTCTTACGGGACAGCTGGCCGAGGCGGCGAATGCTAAGGCCGAAGCGTTCCTGAAGGCCTTCGCGCCATAGCATCTCAGAACAGCCATATCGGCCCCAACTCGGTCGGGGCTGGCGGCCTGCCGATCATACTCGGGCTATCAGCGGTCATTACCTCAGACCGGCTTCGCCAAGCGGTCATCTCTGCCTAGCAATCTCTTCGACAACCTGTTTTCAACGTGGCATCGAACTTATCGGTCGGCGATACGGCTCTCGGCCTTGCCGTCGTTGCGCAGTTAATCAGATCGGCGCCGGCCGCGGCCGCGCCGACCTCTTCCTCAGGTGCAGACATGGCCTTTGTGACCACTCCGGAAGGCGTCGAGATCTTTTACAAAGACTGGGGTCCCAAGAATGCCCAGCCCGTGGTTTTCCATCACGGCTGGCCACTAAGTGGCGATGACTGGGACGGGCAGATGCTCTTCTTCCTCCAGAAAGGTTATCGGGTGATCGCCCACGACCGACGCGGCCATGGGCGCTCCAGCCAGGTGTCGGACGGGCACGACATGGACCACTACGTCGCCGACGTGGCCGCTCTGACGTCGCACCTGAACCTGCGCAACGCCATTCACATTGGCCATTCAACGGGCGGCGGCGAGGTGGCGCGCTATGCCGCTCGTCACCCTGAGCGGATCGCCAAAGCCGTTCTCGTCAGCGCCGTACCGCCGTTGATGCTCAAGACGGCCGCCAACCCCGGGGGCATTCCAATCGACATGTTCGATGGCCTGCGTGCGCCCCTCGCCGCGAACCGAGCTGAGTTCTTCCACGGGTTCGCCTCTGGCCCGTTCTTCGGCTTCAACAGGCCGGGGGCGAAGCCGCTGCTGGGTGTGATCGAGAACTGGTGGCGCCAAGGCATGAATGGGGGCGCTGTCGCCCACTACCAGGGGATCAAAGCCTTCTCAGAAACCGACTTCACCAAAGATCTCCAGGCCATCACCGTGCCGACGCTCGTGCTCCATGGTGAAGACGACCAGGTCGTTCCCCTGGCCAATTCAGGGCCTTTGTCGGTCAAGCTCATCAGGGGTGCGAAGCTGAAGACCTACCCGGGTTTTCCGCACGGCATGCTGACGACGCAAGGCGACGTCATCAATCCCGACCTGCTCGCCTTCGCCAAATCGTAGGCGGGGAGAGCGCCAGCAGTAGCCAAGCATGTTTCGCAAATGGGAAAGCGCGTCGAGCTAGAACCAGAAGATCGCCGCGCTGGTACGAAGGAAAGGCCACGTTGTTTCGGTTCATCGGCAGGTACTGGCACAGTGAATAGCTTGGCTGCTTTGCGGCGGCGCGGTCGATCCCTTGATGAAAGCAATCAGGATGCCAGATATCGCTCTTGATCTGCGTTATCTTAAATACGCAATGCTCGCTGCTGAGCACGGAAGCTTCCGCCGTACCGCAGAAATGCTCAATGTTCCTCAATCCACCGTCAGTAGACGTATCCAACTGCTCGAACACCGTATCGGAATTCCCCTTTTTGAGCGCGGCCGATCAGGAGCTCGCGTCACACTGGCAGGCGAACGCTTTTTAAGGGACGCCGCGGTCGGTGCTGATCATCTTCATCAAGCCGTGAACGGTCTTGCTCTCGTCAAACGCGGTCATTCTGGCAAGATTTGCATCGGAATCATGGCATCATTGGCAAGCGGGTTTCTTGCAGAACTGTTGGGTGCTTTCCATAGCCGGTTCCCCGCAGTTGATATCAAAATCGAAGAGGTGACGTCTCAAGCGAGTGCCTGCGCCGTGCTTAACGGACGGCTCGATGCCGCATTTATGCCCGGCGATCCAAAGCTACCTGGCTGCAGGGCTGAGAAGCTGTGGGATGAGAAAATATTTGTCGCAGTCCCTTATGCTCATCCTATTGCCGCTCTGGCAGCGGCAACTTGGGACGACATTAGGCACGAGACATTTCTCGTGACTGCCGACGCAGCGGGACCCGAGATAGAGGACTATCTGGTCCGGCAGTTGTCCGGACCTGCGTTTCATCCGAAAATCTCTGTTCAGCGCGTGGGGCGAGAGAACCTACTCAACATGGTTGACCGTGGCTTCGGAATCACTTTGACGACCGATTCGACATTGGGCATTACATATCCAAACATTCGATTCCTGCCGATTATCAGCAGCGAAGATAAAGTATCATCCAGTGTGGTTTGGTCCGCATCAAATCAGAATCCGGCGCTCAAGCATCTGGTTGAGATGAGCCTCAATCAAGCGCGCCGATCAACAACAGGAAAAAAGTGCGGCGACTGATTGATCGAGTGCTGTAGATCATTCGGGACTGGTAGATCGCCGTCTGGCTTGAGAAAAACCACGGTCGGTGGCAATGAAGCGTTGGATCATGGGGGCGATGAGCTTCGCGGGATCGGCCACAGGTTGCCCGGTTTCCTGCGCAAATACTTCGGCGTAAGCGACCAGATCACGGTGCAAAGATCCAGACAACTCAACTGTAACCCTGACTGGTTTGTCGTCGGCGAAAGCCCCGAGTTTGAGCTTAGCCATCATGCTCCTCCGTATGGTTCGAGCACCAAATCCCGGGTGACGATCACGCGAACCGGGAAGCCGGGGCGGATCGTGAGGGTGGGCGCGATGTTGAGCTGGCGACGCACGATCTGTTGTCCAGCATCGTTTATCGTGTCTTGTCCGCCGTTGCGGATCGCCTGGATCAGGCGATCATCGTCGTTGGTCGCGAGTTCGGCGCCGACGCTGAGCAGCGTTGAAAGGCCGGCTGCCTTGGCGAGATCCCACCAGTGGTAGTCCACGCCATCCTGCAAGCCTGCATAGCCCTCGGCGTCTGCGCCCGGCTGGCGCTCGAGAACGATCGACCTGCCGTTCGGAAAGATCAGCCGGTTCCAGACAAGTAGCACGCGGCTTTGCCCGAACTGCACGTTGTTGTCGTATTGGCCGATAACGCGTGTGCCCTGCGGCACGAGGAGGATCCGTCCGGTAGGGCTGTCGTAGATATTTTCGGTCACCTGGGCGGTGATCTGGCCGGGGAGGCCGGATCTAATCGCTGTGATCAGCGCGGCGGAGATCACGGCCCCGGCCTGCAGGATATTAGGCGACGCCGGCGCCGCGACGCGATCGGGCGCGACGGTACGCCGATCGGCGGCGGCATTGAGGAAGGCATTCTGCCGGTCCTGCGCTGTCGGTGTCGTGGGTGGCGGAGCCAGTCCCAGGCTGGTGAGATCGGGCATCGGCGGCGCGCCGGGCGTCGCCTGGGACGGCGTCGCGGCAGACGTTCGCGTTTCGGTGGAGGCGAAGAGCCTGGCTGTGCGGGCGGATTCAAGCTCCTGGATGCGGCGCTGCTCTTCCGGGCTGAGGCCGGGATTCGGGGCGGCCATGCCTGGCGTCGGCACGGGCTGGCCGCGATTCTGCGCTCCAAGAATTGGGCGTCCGAGGTCCCCGGGGAGCGGCGGACCGAGCTGGGGCACGCCGCTATAATCGCGTGGCAAACCGGCGATGCCATCGGCTGTCGAGCGGTTCTCGGTCGAGTAGAGCTCCTCGTTCGACCGGCCGCCATCGCGGGTCTGAAGGGCATAGATGAGCGCACCGCCGATCCCGACGCTGGCGACCAGGCCGAGACCCGCCAGCACCTTTCGCGACAGTCGGGTGACGCGCGGAGGTTCGGCGCGCAGCCGCATCGGCGCGGGACCGACGGGCTCGCCGGTCAACGGCCGAGCCTCCTCGTCCGGCCCTTCCTCTTTCCGGGGCTCTGTCTCGCTCACGATGCCGGCCTCCCATCGGTACGCACGATGCGGACGCGCTTCTGCCGATCGCCGGAGCCGTACCGCAACTCGGCGGCGGCGAAGAGCCGATCGACGATCATGTGATGGCCGCGCACCCGGTAGTTCACCAGCTCCGAGGTGTTACCCTCCGGACCGACAACGAACAGTGGCGGCATCTCGCCCTGGCCAATACCGCGTGGGAATTCGATGAAGACCTGGCGGCCGTCGTCGAAGGCGCGCAGCGGCCGCCAAGGCGCGCGGTCGCCATCGATCGCGTAGCGGAAGTTGACGTTGGCGAGGTCGACGCCGGATGCGACCGGCTGCGCGGCCTCAGCCTGTTGGTTCTGGCGGCGCAGCGCGATGAGCTGGTCTTGCGGATACTGCCAGGAGACCGAGGCCATATAGGTCCGCTCGGTCGAGCGCAGCTCCATGTGATAGGTGCGCAGGTTGGTGTTGATGACGAGATTGGTCATCAGGTCCGGCCGGGTCGGCTTCACCAGGATATGGACCTGAAGCGTCGGCCCGGCGCCGCTCTGCGTGTCGCCGATGATCCAGCGGACTGTGTCGCCGGCGGCGACCGGACCCGAGCCGACCAACTGCTCGCCCGGCTGCAATGCGATGTCCGTGATCTGCCCGACCGCGGTGTAGACCTGATAGAGTGCGCCCTGAGTGAATGGGTAGACCTGCATCGAGTTGATGAAGCCGTTGCGCACGGGCTGTATGCGCGCAGCGGCGTTGGCCTGGTTGACCCGGGCGGTCGGATCGGTCGGCTCCGGTGTCGTTCGAGACGGTTCGACGCGTTGCATCTGCCCAGGCAGCGGAAGCGGTCGCGGGATCTCGACCACGGTGACTGGCGGCGGTGGGTCGACAGTCTGCACGGCGGGCGCGGCGGTATCGTAAGAGATTTCGGGCGGCGGAGTGCTGGTGGCGCAGCCGGCCAAGGCGGACGTCGCCAACATCAGAAGCGGCAATGCGCCTCGGCGCAAAGCCGGGACTGCGGAAATGTGTGAAGCCGGGTTTCCGGCTTTACGGAAAGACGGCTTCATTGCCCAAGCTCCCGTGACCAGTTGATGGCGTTGACGTAGATGCCGAGCGGGTTCGCCCTGAGCCGATCGGCGTTGCGCGGGACCTGCACGACGATCGTCAGGATCGCGGTCCAGCGCTCGGTCGTGGCGAGTTGGCCGTTCTCGTAACGGCGCTCGACCCAGGCGACACGGAAGCTGTCCGGAGACGCGCGGATGACGCTCGAGACTTCCACCGCGACCTGCTGGCGACCCACCTTGGTGAACGGGTCGTTGGCCCGCGCGTAGTCGTTGAGCGCAGCCGCGCCGCGGTCGGTCGTGAAGTCGTAGGCGCGCAGCCAATTCTGCCGCACGATGATGGCGTCGGCCGGGATCGAGCGGACCTGCTCGATGAAGCGCGCCAGGTGGAAGGCGATTTGCGGGTCAGTCGGACGATAGTCCGCAACAGCCGGCGCCACGGCCTGGGCCTGGCCAAGCCGGTCGACCTGCACCACCCAGGGGACGATCGTGCCGCGTGCCGACTGCCAGACCAGCGCAGTGGCGAAACCGGCGGAGAGGATCAGCGAACCGAAGGCCATCAGCCGCCAGTTCTTCGCCTGGACGCGCGAGGCGCCGATGCGCTCGTCCCAGACCTGCGCGGCGCGCTGATAGGGCGTCTCAGGTTCGGGGGCTTTGCCATAGTGGGTGGAGGGTCGTTTGAACATCAGCGGTCGCCTTCGGAGAGATTGACGGAGGAGCCGCCGCCATGGGCGTCACCGGAGCGCACGGCGTGGGCGGTCGCCTGGACGGCGTGGGTCATGCGTTGGGAGCGGCGCATGCGCTGTGCCCATGCGGGCGGTCCGTCCGCGGCTGCCGGGGCGGCCGAGCCGCTTCCGTCGCCGGCCGCGTCGCCACCGACCGAACCCATCGTCGAGGAGCCGCCAGTCGCTTCGAACACGGCCTTGCCGCCGGCATTGAAGCTCGAGCGCATGCTCTCGGCGGCGCGTGAGGCGGCGCGGCGCAGGGGCGAGACGGCTGCGCTGCCGCCGGCCTGGGCGACGGCACCAAGGCCTGACGCGACGCCGCTGACGCCAGACTGGCCGGCTGCGCCGAGGCTGTAGGCCGTGGATGCGCCGCCCGCCATCGCGGCGCCGCCTCGGGCCGCGGCTGCGGCGCCCCCGGCAAGCGCCGCGCCCCCGGATGCGACGGCGCCGACCGCGCCGGCTCCGGCGGCAATCATGCCACCGGCTGCGAGTCCCGTGCCCACCGCCGCGCCAGCGCTGAGCTGCGGGCCGCCTGAGACGATGCCGCTGGCGATGCCGGGGCCGAAGATCCCGAGGCCGAGGAGTGACAGCGCGGCCAAGACGATGGCCATCGCCTCGTCGATCGAGGGTGTTGCGCCGCCGAAGCCAGCCGTGAACTCGGAGAACAGGGTGGAGCCGATGCCGATGATGACGGCTAGCACCAGCACTTTGATGCCGGACGAGATGACGTTGCCGAGCACGCGTTCGGCCATGAAGGCGGACTTGCCGAACAGGCCGAACGGAATAAGCACGAAGCCGGCGAGGGTCGTCAGCTTGAACTCGATGAGCGTAACGAAGAGCTGGATAGCGAGGATGAAGAAGGCGAGCAACACCAGCGCCCAGGCGAGGAACATGCAGGCGATCTGGATGAAGTTCTCGAAGAACGACCAGTAGCCCATCAGGCCGGAGATGGATTCCAGAAGCGGCCGCCCGGCATCGAGGCCGGTCTGCGCCACCTTGCCGGGCCGCAGAAGATCGGCGGTCGTAAAGCCCGTGCCGCTGGCCTTGAGGCCCAATCCGGCGAAGCTCTCGAAGACGATGCGCGCGAGGTTGTCCCAGTTGCCGATGATGTAGGCGAACACGCCGACGAACAGCGTCTTCTTCACCAGGCGGGCGAAGATGTCGTCATCGCCGCCCCAGGACCAGAACAGCGCCGCCAGCGTGACATCGATGACGATCAGCGTCGCGGCGATGAAGGCGACTTCGCCGCTCAGCAGGCCGAAGCCGGAATCGATGTAGCGGGTGAAGACTTCGAGGAAGTGGTCGATGACGCCGGTGTTGCCCATGACGCTACCGCGTCTCGGTCGGCGGCGACACCGGCGCCGGTTGGGTCGGAACAGCCGCGTCCGCTGGCGGACGTGGAGCGGGCGCCGCTTCCGGCAGCCGCTCTGCCGGCCGAGCGCCCGGCGCGAGGAAGCGGTTGCGGTTTTCGGCCCAGGCCCGCAGGCAAGCCGCGTCACGCGGGCCGGCTTCTCCGAGGGCCTGGCAGCGGAACAACTCGTCGCGCAAGGGGTCGGACGGAGACGTGTTCGGCCGTGACGAAGCCCAGCTCTCCATCGGCTCCTCTTTGCGGCTCATCTCAATCGCCGTTGCGGTGACGGCCACCGCGACGAACACCACGGCGCCGACTCGGGCGAGCATCTTGCCGTCCATGGCTGCGCCCTCAGTTGCCGCTATTCGGGAACATGCGGGCGTTCCCCGCCTGATAGCCGGAGCCGGGCGTGAGGAAGCGGCGGCGCTGCTCGCGACCCTGTTCGGCAGCCGCGGCGCGCTCCGCCTCGGAGAGCGCCTGGGCCCGGCCATTCGACGCGACGACGGCGGTGAGGTCGGCAAGCTGCTGCGCTTGAAGCGCGAGGAGCTGGTTGCCGGCCTGCGTCGCCTGTAGCGCGCCCGTCGCTCCCTGACTCCGGCCGATCAGCGATGACATCTCGGCGCGGTTGGTGTCGATGTTGCCGACGACACCGGCCTGGACGCGCATGGCATCCTGCAGTCCGCCGACAGTGTTCTGCCAACGCTCGCGCGCCTGCGCCACGAGCGCCTGATCGGAGGCGGACATCGAGGCGTTGCCGTAGGTGGTCTGGAACGCTTGATCGATGTTCTGGACATCGTAGGCGATGCGCTGCGCCTGTTGCAGTAGCTGCTGGGTGCGCTGCACCGACTGCTGAAGCTGCTGGAGCGACGAATACGGCAGGCTCGCTAGGTTGCGCGCCTGGTTGATCAGCATGGTCGCCTCGTTCTGAAGCGAGGTGATCTGGTTGTTGATCTGCTGAAGCGTGCGGGCCGCCGTCAGGACGTTCTGCGCAAAGTTGGTCGGATCGTAGACGATCCATTGCGCCGCGGCCGGGCTGCTGACGATCGGCGACAGCGCCATCGGCGCGGCGAGGAGAATTGCGGCGACGCGCATGGCGCGCGAGCGGGAATGAATGGAACGGGTCATGGGCGTGCCTCCGGATCGGCTTGGGGGATGACGTTGGTGAGATCGGCGATGAGATCAGCGGCCCAGCCGAGGCGGTTTTCAGCAAGCCATTCGGCGAGAAAGCCGTCGGTGCCGCTACGGGCATGCACCTCGCCGATGAGGGCCTGATGCTGTTTCGAAGAGGCGGCGCAGAGCGCCAAGGCGACATCCGAAAGGCCCAGCTCGAACAGGCGATTGCCGCGCCGCGACTGGCAGTAATAGTCGCGCTTGGGCATGGCCCGGGCGAGGATCTCGATCTGCCGGTCGTTCAACCCGAAGCGGCGATAGATCGCGGTGATCTGAGGCTCGATCGCGCGTTCGTTCGGCAGCAGGATGCGTGTCTGGCAGCTCTCTATAATGGCGGGCGCGATGGCGGAGCCGTCGATGTCCGACAGTGACTGGGTGGCGAAGATGACGCTGGCGTTCTTCTTGCGCAGCGTCTTGAGCCATTCGCGGAGCTGCCCCGCAAAGCCCTCGTCATCGAGGGCGAGCCAGCCTTCGTCGACGATCAGCAGTGTCGGCCGGCCGTCGAGACGATCCTCGATGCGGTGAAAGAGATAGGCGAGGACCGCAGCAGCGGCCCCGGTGCCGATCAGTCCCTCGGTCTCGAACGCCTGGACCGAGGCCCGCCCGAGATGTTCGGCTTCGGCGTCGAGCAGGCGACCGTAAGGGCCACCGACGCAGTAGGGCCGAAGCGCCTGCTTGAGGTCGTTTGACTGCAGCAACACCGACAGGCCCGTCAGTGTGCGCTCGCCGATCGGCGCGGAGGCGAGCGACGAAAGCGCCGACCAGAGATGCTCCTTCACCTCGGGCGTGATCGCCACGCTCTCGCGTCCCAGCATGGCAGTGAGCCAGTCAGCCGCCCAGGCGCGTTCCGCGACACCGTCGATCCGGGCAAGCGGCTGCAGCGACACGCAGTCATCGGCGCCTTCGGTGAGCCCGCCGCCGAGGTCGTGCCAATCGCCGCGCATTGCGAGCGCCGCGGCCCGGATCGACCCACCGAAATCGAAGGCGAAGACCTGAGACCGCTCGTAGCGGCGAAACTGCAGCGCCATAAGCGCCAGCAGCACGGACTTGCCGGCGCCGGTCGGTCCGACAATCAGCGTGTGGCCGACGTCGCCGACGTGGATGGAAAGCCGGAACGGGGTCGATCCTTCGGTCTTGCCGAACAGCAGTGGTGGTGCTGCGAAGTGCTCGTCCCGTTCCGGTCCCGCCCATACCGCCGACAGCGGGATCATGTGGGCGAGATTGAGCGTGTTGATGGGCGGCTGCCGGACATTGGCATAAGCGTGCCCGGGGAGGCTGCCGAGCCAGGCGTCGACGGCGTTGATGGTCTCGGGCATAGCGGTGAAGTCGCGGCCCTGGATGACCTTTTCGACGAGGCGCAGCTTCTCTGCCGCGATACGCGGATCCTCGTCCCAGACGGTGATCGTCGCCGTCACATAGGCTTGGCCGGCATAGTCCGCGCCGAGCTCCTGTAGCGCCATGTCTGCATCGGCCGCCTTGTTCGCGGCGTCGGTGTCGACCAGCACAGACGCCTCGTTGGTCATCACCTCCTTCAGGATGGCCGCGATGGACTTGCGCTTGGCAAACCATTGCCGCCGGATTTTGGCCAGCAGCTTGGTGGCGTCGGTCTTGTCGAGGAGAACGGCTCGTGTCGACCAACGGTAGGGAAAGGCCAACCGGTTCAGTTCGTCGAGGATGCCGGGCGTTGTCGCGCTCGGAAAGCCGACAATGGTGAGGATGCGCAGATGCGTGTCGCCAAGGCGCGGATCGAGACCGCCGGTGAGAGGCTGATCGGCGAGCAAAGCATCGAGATAGATCGGCGTCTCGGGCACGCGGACGCGATGCCGCTTTGTCGAGACCGCCGAATGCAAATAGGTCAGCGTCTCGCCGTCATCGAGCCAGGCGCATTCCGGCATGAAGGCGTCGATAAGCTGGAGGATGCGATCGGTGCGATCCACGAAGCCGCGCAGGATCTCGTGGGCGTCGACGCCGGCGTGATCGCGGCCCTCATAGAGCCAAGTCTCGGCGCGGGCGGCATCCTCGGCTGGGGGCAGGTAGAGGAAGGTCAGGAAGTAGCTGGACTCGAAGTGCGCTCCGGCTTCCTCAAAGCCCGCTTTGCGTTCGGCGTCGACCAGCGCGGAGGCGCTGTCGGCGAACATGCTGGCGGGATAGGTAGCGGCGCCGTGCCGCTGCGCCTCCACGAAGATCGCCCAGCCTGAGCCGAGGCGCCGGAAGGCGTTGTTGAGCCGTCCGGCGACCGCGATCAGCTCGGCCGGCACGGCGCTGTCGAGATCGGGGCCGCGAAACCGCGCGCTCCGCTGCAGACTCCCGTCCTTGTTGAGGACGACGCCTTCGCCGACCAGTGCGACCCAGGGGAGGAAGTCGGCGAGCCGGATGTTGCGGTTGCGATATTCGGCAAGGTTCATCATGGCCGCGCGCCTTCAAACCGACAGATGACCGGGGATGCGCAGATGCCGGCGCACCACATCGACGAACTGCGGATCGCGCTTGGCGGCCCAGACGGCGGCGAAGTGGCCGATCGCCCAGAGGCCAATTCCAACGAGCCAGAGGCGAAGGCCGAGCCCGAGCGCCGCCGCCAGCGTCCCATTCAGGATGGCGATCGAGCGAGGCGCACCGCCGAGCAGGATGTGTTCGGTCAGCGCGCGATGGACAGGGACCGAAAAGCCCGGCACTTCGCTCGCCGTCTCGGCCGACGTCGCCATCAGACTAGCGCTCCGCCGCCGAACGAGAAGAACGACAGGAAGAAGCTGGACGCGGCGAAGGCGATCGACAGGCCGAAGACGATTTGGATCAGGCGCCGGAAGCCGCCCGAGGTGTCGCCGAAGGCGAGCGTGAGGCCAGTCACAATGATGATGATCACCGCGACGATCTTGGCGACGGGCCCCTCGATGGACTCGAGGATCGATTGCAGCGGCGCTTCCCACGGCATGGACGAACCGGACGCGTGGGCGGCGGGCGCGAGCGCCAAGGTGAGGAAGGTGACGGAGGCCGCCGTCGCTACGTGACGGCGAATACGCATGGCATGCTGGATCATGACGGATCTCCTGTGGGGGGCTGGGTGGCGGGCAGGACACGGTAATCGCCGTCGGGGCCGAGCCCTTCGACGCGGGCAAGTTCGGCGAGGCGGCGCGAGGCGCCGCGGCCGGAGAGCACTGCAACTAGATCGATCGTCTCGGCGATGAGGGCGCGCGGAACGGTGACGACAGCTTCCTGGATGAGTTGCTCGAGGCGGCGGAGCGCGCCGATGGCGGTGCCGGCGTGAATGGTGCCGATGCCGCCGGGATGTCCGGTGCCCCAGGCCTTGAGCAGATCGAGCGCTTCGGCGCCGCGCACCTCGCCGATCGGGATGCGGTCGGGGCGCAGGCGCAGCGAGGAGCGCACGAGATCGGAGAGCGAGACGACGCCGTCCTTCGTGCGCATGGCGACGAGGTTCGGGGCCGCGCATTGCAGCTCGCGTGTGTCCTCGATCAGCACCACGCGGTCGGACGTCTTTGACACCTCGGCGAGGAGCGCGTTGGTGAGCGTGGTCTTGCCAGTCGAGGTGCCCCCGGCGACCAGGATATTGCGGCGCTCGGCGACGGCGACCCGCAGTGCTTCAGCTTGGTCGTCCGCCATGATGCCGGCCGCGACATAGTCGTCGAGCGTGAACACAGCGACCGCAGGCTTGCGGATCGCGAAGGCCGGCGCGGCGACGACGGGGGGCAGAAGGCCCTCGAACCGCTCTCCCGTTTCCGGCAACTCGGCAGAGACGCGGGGGCTGCCTGGATGAACTTCGGCGCCGACATGGTGCGCGACGAGGCGAACGATGCGCTCGCCATCGGCCGGCGACAGCCTCTCACCCGTGTCGGATAGTCCCTCGGACAGGCGGTCGATCCAGAGCCGCCCATCGGGGTTGAGCATCACCTCGACGATCGCGGGATCTTCCAGAAATTGGGCGATCGCCGGCCCGAGGGCCGTGCGCAGCATGCGTGCGCCGCGAAGGATTGCCTCCGATTTCTGGTGAGTGGCCGCCACGTCGTCCCCGTTCTCGTGCGGGCCCGCGAAGTGCGGCCCTGGATCGGGGATGAGTAGAAGAGGCAGAAATCAGGGCGTGACAACAACCGAAATGTGGTCGTCGTACTGTGGCGTACAAAGACAGGGAAACGGCGGAACCTCTCTATACTTGCGATACCCTTGCCGACGATTATTCCGCGTCGCGCGCGGGATCGATGTCTTCCGAAATCTCCTGCCTGAGCTTCGGGCCGCTCGCGAGTCGGCGACCCAGAGCCGCGATGAACGCCTCGTACCGCTCGCCGGCCTTGGCGCGAGCGGCCTGAGCGGCAGGCTCGGGAAGCGCAGGCGTTGTGGTCAGCCAGAAGCGGACGAAGATCGCCAGCGTCTCGACGGAGATGCCGACGTCGCGCTCCACGCGGCTCATGCGCCGGTCGATCTGATCGAGCCGCTTGGTGATCGCCGCCTCCTGACGTTCCGCAGCGTCGGGCGACAGGAAGGATGCAATGCCTGCCTCTGCGATCAGTGACAGCGAGTGGCCACGCCGAGCCGCGTGCGCAGCGAGAGCTTTCATGACCTCGGGCTCGAGATAGACGGAGAGACGCTGCTTCTTCGGGGATTTCGTCATCGCGGCTCTCCTAAAGCTCGATGCCGTCGCCCGGGTCGAGCGAAGCCTGGCGCGCGACCTGCCGCATGTTCTGGTTCATGCGGCTGACGCGCGCCGCGTCGTCATCGGCATCGTCCGCCGGGTCGATCTCGAACTCGTTCTCGATCGGCGCCACTTTGGCGATCCGCTGCACGCGGCTCAGCTCGGGCTGGCGGCGGCGCTCGGAATCGGTCGTGTCCTCCTCGTCCGGATTACCTCCCGTCGCCGTTGTCAGGATATCTGGCGACGGCGGCAATGCCAGTTTGCTCCAGTCGTCGGTCGAGACCACATCCGGCTTCGTTATGGTGGGCGGCGGCAGCACCCGTTCCTGAAACCGGCGATCCTCGTAGTATCGGGCCTTCTTGGCCCGGATCGGCGGCGTGCCGGCGACCATGACGATCTCGTCAGAGGGCGGGAGCTGCATGATCTCGCCGGGCGTGAGCAACTGCCTGGCCGTCTCCGAGCGCGACACCATCATGTGGCCGAGCCATGGCGAGAGCCGGTGGCCGGCATAGTTTTTCATTGCGCGCATCTCGGTCGCGGTGCCGAGCGCGTCCGACACGCGCTTAGCCGTCCGCTCGTCGTTGGTCGCGAAGCTGACGCGGACATGGCAGTTGTCGAGGATTGAGTTGTTGGGCCCATACGCCTTTTCGATCTGGTTGAGCGACTGAGCGATCAGGAAGCTCTTCAGGCCGTAGCCCGCCATGAACGCGAGCGCAGATTCGAAAAAGTCGAGACGCCCGAGCGCCGGAAACTCGTCCAGCATGAGCAGTAGTCGATGCCGGCCGCCCTTCGCCTGCAGGTCCTCGGTGAGACGCCGGCCGACCTGATTGAGGATCAGGCGGATCAGCGGCTTGGTCCGGTTGATGTCCGACGGCGGCACCACGAGGTAAAGCGTGGTCGGCCGCTTGCCCCCGACGATATCGGCGATGCGCCAGTCGCAGCGCCGGGTCACCTCTGCGACGACGGGATCGCGATAGAGACCGAGGAACGACATCGCAGTCGAGAGCACGCCACTGCGCTCGTTGTCCGATTTGTTCAGCAGCTCCCGCGCGGCGCTGGCGATGACGGGATGCGGACCAGCTTCGCCGAGATGCGCGGTCTTCATCATCGCCGCCAGCGTCGACTCGATTGGCCGCTTGGGATCAGAGAGGAAGGCGGCGACGCCGGCGAGCGTCTTGTCGGCCTCGGCGTAGAGGACATGGAGGATCGCGCCGACCAGCAGCGCGTGGCTGGTTTTTTCCCAGTGGTTGCGCTTTTCGAGCGATCCTTCCGGATCGACCAGGATGTCGGCGATGTTCTGAACGTCGCGGACCTCCCATTCGCCGCGGCGCACCTCGAGCAGCGGATTATAGGCGGCCGACTTCGGATTGGTCGGATCGAACAGCAGCACGCGCCCGTGTCGTGATCGGAAGCCTGCCGTCAGCGTCCAGTTCTCGCCCTTGATGTCATGGACGATCGCCGAGCCCGGCCAGGTCAACAGCGAGGGCACGACGAGGCCCACGCCCTTGCCGGAGCGGGTCGGCGCGAAGCACAGCACATGCTCGGGGCCGTCATGGCGAAGATAGTTGCGGTCGAGCTTGCCGAGCACGACGCCGTCCGGCCCGAGCAGGCCGGCTGCTTTCACTTCCTCATCACGCGCCCATCGTGCTGAACCATAGGTCTCGACATTCTTCGCTTCACGCGCGCGCCAGACCGACATGCCGATGGCGACTGAGATCGAGATGAAACCGCCCGACGCGGCGATATAGGCGCCCTCGACGAAGATCGGCGGCGCATAGGCGTCATAGAAATACCACCACGGGAAGAAGGACCACGGATAGTAGATCGGCCATCCGGCCAGATCGAACCATGCGGGCCCGAGCTGCGCCTGAAAGCCGAGACGCCACGCGGTCCATTGCGTGGCCGCCCAGGTCGTGAAGAGTACGATCATGAAGACGGTGAGGATCTGGCCCCAGAGGATTTTCGTCGCCGACATGCAAGGGTCCTTTCTACGAGATTAGAGGCCGAGACCGCGCTTGCGGCCGAAGCTCCAGTCGACGCCGCCATCGCCACGGGCGACGCCAGAGACTTGCTGGCCAAGGTGCTTTTCGAGAGACGGCGACCAGGGCACGAGCTGGAAGCCGAGGCCGTCGTCGATCATGGCAAAGCGGCCTGACGCGAGGGCGATGCGCTGCCGATAGGCGCCGGCGACATATTCCCCGGTCCCCGCCTTGGCGAACGGGCGTCCGGTCTCGGCCGCGAGCTTCGCGCCGAGCGCTTCGACCTCACGCTGGCGCAGCGTGTCGATGAGATTGCGGGAGAAGATGACGCTGCGGCCGTGGCGCTCAGCCAGGCGCTGCTCAATCAGATGTTCCGCGCGGCGGTCCATCGCGTCGCGCACTTCAGTGCCGAACCCGCCACCGCCAAGCGCCACCGGCTCGCGGGCGATCGCCTGCCGGTCGAGCCAGGTCGCGCCGGTCGCGGTAACCTGTGCGGAGATGTCGAGATCCGAGCGGACGGCAAGCGCGACGCGCCGCTGCCCCCGCGCATCGTCGAACTTGCGCAGCTCGACGATCGAACCCGGCGCGCTGTCACCGGCGGCCTCGAGGTCGGGAAGCTTGATGTGATGCGTGCGGCCGTCGACCCCGTCGACCACGGCATAGGCCGTGCCCTTGAGCTCGTCGTCGAGGCCTCGCGTCACCAGCCGACCGACGACGGGGTCGTTCAGGCTTTCCCCGGCGATGACATAGCTTGCTGCGCCGCGCTCGATGCCGCGATCGGTCAGCGCGCGGTGCATGCGCTTGATGATGTCGCCGCGCTCGCCGAGCTCGCGCAGCGTCGCCTCCGCCTTCTCCGAGATCGTCCATTGGCCGGGACCGATCTCGTCGGCGAGGCCGAGGCCTTCGAGCTTGCGCAGCCGCCCGACTTTGAGGGCGTGGAATTCATCGGGCTGTCGATCGGGATGCGGGGCGAGGTCGACGACGCCGGTCCTGTAGGCGTCTCGCGCGAGCTGACGATCGAGATTGGTCCAGCGCTCGGACTCGATCTGGCGCTCGATGGTGCGACGGATGTCCTGATCGGTACGCGGCCCCAGCTCCTGCGTGATCAGATCCCGCGCGCGGTCGCGCATGCCCTCCTTGATGTAGTCGCGCGAGATGACGAGGTTCTCGCCGTCGTCGCCAACGCCGCGCAAAATCAGATGGACATGGGGATGCTCGGTGTTCCAGTGAACGACAGCGACCCAATCGAGCCGGGTGCCGAGATCCTTCTCCATCTGCCCGACCAGCTCGCGGGTGAAGCCCTTGAGGTCGGCCATCTCCACCGCGTCGTCGGGAGAGACGATGAAACGGAAATGGTGGCGGTCATCCTCGCACCGCTCCGCGAACGCCTTGGGATCGGCGTCATCCCCGCCGGGGCCGAATAGCCGGGCCTTCTCTCCATCCCGGGTCACGCCCTCGCGGCGCAGATAATTGAGGTGGGTGCCGAGCGGCGCGTTGCGTCCACCCTGGCGCACGACCCGCGCCTTGACGACAGCGCCGCGCGAGCGGGCGGTCAGCAGCCGGTTGGCCTGCACCGCCGCGCGCTGGCCGCGGCCGAAGCGCGAGCGGTTGCCCGGCCCGATCCTTCCTTGCCGGGACACTGCGCCGCCGGCCTTCTGCGCGGCCGCAAGCGCCTGCGCGATGAAGGGCCTGACTTGCTGGGCGCGCGTCGAACGGATGCGGCCTGGCCGGATGCGGAAATCGTCCTCGGCGCTCATGGCCGCAGCCCCGCACATCGCGCAAAGCTGAGGAAATCGTTAGGAAAGCGCCGCGCGCGCAGGCTGCGCCGATCAGGCGCGCATCGCGCAAAGGCGCCATAACCCCTTGAAAAACCACAACCGCACAAGGCCGCACATCGCGGCCCTTTATCCTGCCATCGTGCGGTTGTGGTGCCTGCGCTTTCCCGCTCGCCGGCCAAACCTACGCCAGAGCCCGATATCGCCGCATACGATGGGAAGCACCTCATTGCGGCCCCGCACTGGCGGTTCGAATGGCAAACAGGCCGCTAGTCTGCGGATCGGCTGGTGCGAAATCGCGCTGGGCAGGTTGCGACGACGGCGCGGCCGGCGCGTCGTCACGCGGCCGCCGATCTTCAGCCGCACTGCTGGCGGCTTGCACGATGAAGAGCGGCGCACGGGTCCAGGCGAGCGGATCGGCGGTCGCTACCGTGACGGGGGCAGCGAAATCGCCGCCGCCGATGGTCGGCGCGAGAGCGGCGACATAGGCGCGTGTCTCGGCCGGCAACGGGCGGCCGGTCGCGCGAAATTCCTCATAACGGCCAGGACCGGCATTGTAGGCCGCCAGAAACCCCGGCGAGCCGTAGCGGTCGTGCATCTCGCGCAGATAGGCAGCGCCTGCCAGGATGTTGTCGCGGGGGTCATAGGGATCATTGCCAAGACCGTGTCGGGTGCGCAGCTCCGACCAGGTCGCGGGCATGATCTGCATCAGGCCCATGGCGCCGGCGGATGAGATCGCGCGCACATCGCCTGCGCTTTCAACGCGCATGACGGCACGAATCCACGCTTCGGGAATGCCGAACCGCCGCGCCGCCTCTGCGATGTGGCTCGCATAGGGATCGGCGGCAGTTGTGCGTCCGGCCGGTGCATCCTGCGTCTGGGCGCGGGCGGCGAGCGGCATCGCGAGAGCCAGGCCGGAAAGGAGAAGGAGGGCTGCATGCCGGACGGTGATGAACCGTCCGGCGGCAGCGCGAATGCGGCGGGCCGGCATCGCTCAGTCCCGCTCGCCGCGCTTGGGCGGACGGTTCCAGTGCAGGCCCCAGGTCGATTTGTCGTCGGCCGACTGGGAGAGGTTGGCGCGGATCGGCTGCGGAAAGCATGGATCGTCGAGCTGCAGCGCGACGTACTCGCCGGCCTTCTCGCCGGTGCGCTTCCAGCCCGCGCCGAGCTCGGCTCGTGGTTGGTTCGTCATCCCATCGAAGACGTGGACGCGGAAATCCGGCGCATTCTCGGCGTCGGACGGTTCGGCCGGAATGATGATAATGTCCTGGTGCAGCAGGAGCGTTTCCAGGTGGCCGATGAAGCCGCCGTCGTCGCGCGTGAATTGACCGATCAGGGACATGGGTAGCCTCCTTGGGGTGCGGTGAGTTTGGGACTGGGCACGTCGTCACCGCGTCGGCGCGCGCCAGACGAAGCGGCCATCGCCGTCCTCGTCGGTGTAGAGAGGGATCGCCCGGCCGATCACGGCGGAGGCGGGAAGCGGCCCGAAGTAGCGGCCGTCGAGGCTGTCGCGGACCTGCCAGTTCATCAGGAACAGCTCGCCCTCGACGACGACGCGGCAGCCCTGCCAGATCGGCAGCGAATTGCCGCGCCGATCGCGCTCGAGCGCTTCGCCCATCGGCACGCCGTCGACGGTGATCGCGAGGCCCGTCCGGCAGACGCGCTGCCCGGGCAGCGCTGCGACGCGCTTCAGCAGCGGCACGCCGCGCGGCAGGTAGCCGCCGTCAGCGAGAAAGCCCGCCAGCGGCTCGGGCGCGCGCACCGCGACCAGATCGGTGACCTCAGGGGACCGCTCGGGCTCGATTGCGTAGAGCCCGATCGGCGCGCTGGCCGATGCGTTCCAGATCAGTTTCGGTGCGAAGGACACGACCGACAGGATGCCGAGCAGGGACACGGCGGTGGCCGTGGTGATGGTGTAGCCGCGCCGGGTCATACGCCGATCCTCCGGGCCAGGAGGAAGGCGCGATGGCGCTGCATCGTGTAGGCGCGCGGCGTCTCGCCGGCGGCCAGACGGTTGTGGACGTGCCGCCAATGATCGGGCGCGACCTCGGCCGGATGGATGCCGATCGCCTCGATCGCGTCGATGAGCTGGAGAACGTGCTCGACCTTCGGCCAGCCATCGACACGCAGCAGGATGTCGCCGCCGGGTGTCACCGTGTGGACCGTCTGGCAGGGCGCGCTGCACGGAACGGCGCGCAATATGTCGAGGCGCGAGAGCACGGTGCCGTGCTCGTTCGCGGCCCAGCGCACCAGCGCGAAGACGCTGCCGGGACGGAAGAAGAGGATGCGGCGTCGGCGGTCGAGGACCTGTTCGCGGACCTCGCAGCCGAAGCGGATCCAGTGCTCGATCTGCTTTTCGATCCAGACGAGCTCGACGTGGGTGAGCTCGTCTGGCGGCGGCGCGGCGCCAGCGCGGCCGACGCGCGCGGATGCGGCGGCAAGGCCGATCATGGTCCTTCTCCTGAGAGGGGTGGGAATTCGCGCTCGAACAGCGCGCGCAGCATGTCGGCAACCGTCTGGCCGCGCTGGAAGGCCGCGATCTTGATCCGGCCGCGCATATCGGTGGTGACGTCGATCGTCAGCCGGGCGGAAAACTCCTCGGCGGGGTGGACGTGCTGCGCCTGGCGATCGGGCGCCTTGATCCAGCTCTCCGGATCGGCAGGCCGGGACGCGAAGCTGCGCTTCGGGGACCGCTCGCTCATGCGCCGATCCTCGCCACTTCCGCCGCCAGCGCGGCGATCTCGCGCGCGCCCGGGCAGTCCTCGTCCTGCTCGGCGACGAGCCGGCCGGTCTGCACGACATCGGCGAAGACGATGCGCTGGCCGATGGTGGTCGCGAGCAGCGGAGGGTCGTGATCGGCGAGCGTCTCGGCCGTCTCGCGCGCCAGCACGGTGCGGGCCGCGCAGCGGTTCAGCACGAACCGGGCAGCGAGCTGAGGGCGGTAGATGCGCGCCTCGCCGAGCAACGCGAGCATCTCGGCCGAAGCCCAACCGTCGAGGGGCGACGGCTGCACCGGGATCAGCACGAGATCGGCGGCGAGCAGCGCCGAGCGCATCAGCCCGGCGACACGCGGCGGCCCGTCGATGACGATATGGTCGGCGTCACGGGCCAGCTCCGGCGCCTCGCGGTGGAGCGTGTCGCGCGCCAAGCCGACGACACCGAACAGCCGCCCCAGCCCCTCCCGGCTGCGCTGCTGCGACCAGTCGAGCGCCGAGCCCTGCGGGTCGGCGTCGATCAGCGTGACGCGCTTGCCACGGCGAGCCCATTCGCCGGCGAGATGCAGAGCGAGCGTCGTCTTGCCGACGCCGCCCTTCTGGTTGAGCAGCGCGACGATCATGGCGCGCTCCTCCTTGCCGGCGGCGGGTTATCCGCAGGCGTGGAAAAGCGGCGGTCCGTTAGAAAGATTCCGAAGGAATCTAGGTTAGATAAGTTACGGGGGCCGCAAGCTGCTGATTCAGCGCGAGGAATCGACGATTCCGGTCCCCGATAGCACGAGAGTCCGGTCCCCGATGGCACGATAGTGCCGGTCCCTGATAGCACGAGACGATTCACAGCTTATCCCCAGGGCGAGTTGTTGAGCGGCGACGGCGGCGCGGGACGCCGAGCGCGTCGGGATCGGTGGGCGCGAAGGAGAGGATTTCCGGGCCGCCGAGGCATTGCTCGATGGTCAGCCGATAGCCGGGCAGCGGCTGCCGCCGGACGATGTCGCGCAGGTCGTAGGCGAAGTGCTTGAGCGGCGAGAGGCTGCCGGACTTGGCGTGGAGGTGCGGGAAGTCGAAGCTCCAGCCGAATTCCTGCTTGCCGCCGTGCTTGCGCACGAGCCGGTAGAGCCAGCGCTCCAGCCCGCCGGTGAGATCGAAATATTTGCGGTCGATCGTCAGCACGAGCGCGTCGTCGAGCACGGCGCCGTAGAACCAGTCGGGGACGATCAGCTCGAGGCCGAGCGGGCGGCCGCGATGATCGGCGCGCTCCTTCCATTCGTTGATCCAGGAGAAACGGTGCATCCGCCGCTCGGTCGGCTGACGGATCGAGGTGGCGACCGTTGTCGATTGCAGCCGGTCCAGGGCGGCCTTCAGGCGATCGTAGTCGCGAAGCGACACGCCGCGGCCAATGAAGTTCAGGATCTCATAGGGTGTGGTGGCCATCAGGCGCGACGGGCGCAGGCCGACGTCGCGCGCCTCGACGATCTGCGAGGCCGCCCAGATCAGGACGTCGGCGTCCCAGATCGTGGCCATGCCATGCTCAGGCACGGCCTCGACGCGGATCTTCACCGAGCCCGCCTTGAAGTCGATCGGCGCGAGGCGCTTCGACTTGGCGAGCGAGAAGAAGGGGTAGGCCATGAGGTCCTGCGCATCGCGCGGCGCGAGATCGCCGGGCAGAGCCCGGAACAGATCGAGCTGCGCGCGCTCATCGTGATGGGTGTGGCGGGACAACACGGCCAGCCACCTCAGCGCGCGAAGCGGCCGCTGGTGGTGGCGGAGGATGGATTGGTCTGGCGCTTGGCTGGGAGAACGGTGCCGCCGCGCGGATCGGAGGTCGAAGTAACGAGACCTCGATCTGCCCAACCCTGCAGGTCCTCGAGGGAATAGACGACGCGGCCACCGAGCTTGCGATACGTCGGGCCGGTTCCGTAGGTGCGGTGCTTCTCAAGCGTGCGTTCGGAGAGGCCGAGGAAGCGCGCCGCCTCCTGCGTTCTCAGGTAGCGTGGCGGTAGATTGGCGGCTTTTTCGGCCATGATCGAACCTCCGTGGTCTCGCGGGCGGCCGCTGCGGATGAGCGGCGGGTTGCGAGCACGGTGGCGCGAAGACGGCGCCTCCAACGATGTCGAAGTAAGACGGCTAAGATCGACACCCGAGCGGGTATCAGCGATCCCGGCGTGGTCGCCGTAGCAATGACCGGTAGCCGCCGCGAACGAGCTTCATGCCGTCGCGCGCGAGACGGATGGTGATTTCCCGGATCGGGTCGCCGACCCAGGACGCCGCGTCGATTTTGTGCTGGGGGAAGAGATGCTCGGCGACGACGCGATAAATGGCGCCGGCGTGTCGCGCATCGATGGCGCGGAGCATCTGGCGCGCACGCTGACGCCTCTGTGGCGTCATGCGCGGATCGGTCGGGACGCGCTTGCCGAACATCGCATACCAGAGACGCTCGACTGCCGTCAGCCGGTCCGGCGTCAATTCGTCGAACATGACGAATGCGCCAAGGGGACGAGCATCATCTGCGTCGGTCAGGGCGACATCATACGGCTCGCCCCGCAGAGCGAGCCGGATCAGATCAGCATCGTGTTCGAAGACAGCACGCGTGCGCAGATCCTCAGCATTGATGCGGATATCTCCCGCCGGGCTCGGACCAGCGGTGAATATGAGCGCTGCCGGGTCGGCTTGCGGGGTCCAGAAGATCGGCTGGATGAGCGCCGAGTTGCGCGGGTCGGCCACGAAATCGTAACCCCCATTGCTGGGCGAACTCGCGCGCAATATCCTCGGTCAACCGCCCGACGGCCACTAGCTCCTGATAGGATTTTCTGTAATCGGGATTACGACGCAGGAACTCCCAGGCGAGATCGCCGGGCGTCAGCTTGTCGATATAGTCATAGGCGGCGTCAGACCGCCAACTTTCATCCTCGGACATCCTCCATCGCCTCCGCGTAATGTTGATGCAACGCGAGTTGCGCGGACGTGACGATTCCAAGTTGAAATTTGGCTGGGAAGAACGAAATCGAATCAACGTGATGCGTGTTCTGCATCACCTCAGTGCAGGCGAGGACCCAGGAGCTCGGAAAAGCCGTTCTCGGTCATCCATTTTGCGCGGGCGAGGTGGGCGGTGTGGACGCGCGCGGCGCGCTCTGGTTCTGTTTTGGCACAGATGCCGAAGAGTACCTCGACTACTTCTTTCCAGTCCGCACCTTCAGCGTCCGCGTCGAGCAGGCGCAAATAAAGCCTCAGGTGCGCCTGATCGTAGGCGGTCAGCGCGGCGCCGCCGGGCGGTTGGTCGAGAAAGTCTTCCTTGATCACGGCATCCCCCGACGGTGGATGTATCCATTTTGAAGGGAATTGCTAACGCTGTTTTGAGGAAGCCGCCTAGCGGCTAATGCGACTCATGGCGTCGGAGCGGTGCACAGGCACGCCGATGCGTCAGCTTTTTTTCTTCCTCTCGACAAGCATCACTCCCACGCCCTGGTCGGAGTTCAGGAAGACGATCCCGCCCCGCTCGAACGCACGCCGAACCTCGTCGCGCGTACTTTCAAACACCTCGAGGCCGCTTGCGGATTCGAGGCGCTTGAGTGCGGTCAATGATACTCGGGCCTTGTCCGCGAGCGTCTCCTGTGTCCAACCCAGCAACGCGCGTGCGGCCCGCGATTGTCGGGCGGTGATCATGCATGATCACCTCCCACACGGACCTACGCATACGCCAAAACTACGACTATAATAGTCGTTCTAGGCTGAGCTTTCCAGTTGGAAGTGGCTGTCCTGGCTCTCTTCAACCGATAAGGACCGCAACTGATTCGGTCGCCGCAAAGCTGAAGGCCCCGGCCTTCCGGCCGGGGCCTCGCGCGGGGCCTTAGTCGCCGCGCCGCCCGTTCGGGCGGGACCAGATGAGGGAGAAGGTGTCGCCTTCCTCGTCGTCGAAGAGGTTGGCGTAGATCGGGGCGTTGAAGCTCGGATCGTCGAGCTTGAGGCCCAGATAGTCGCGGCCTTCGTTGGAGCGCTTGGACCAGGCGGCGCCGATCTCGGCGCGGCCGACCAGGACCCGGTGGCTGGGGGCGTTCTCGCCGGTGGCGCGGGTGTCGGGGACGATGCGCACGTTCTTGGCCTGGACGCTGAGGGTGACGATTTCGCCGGTGAACTCGTTCGAGCCGGACTTCTTGAAGGTGCCGATGGTCGCCATTGTAAGTCTCCGTTTTCCGTTCTCGAGCCCGCACCATTGCGGCCTCGATGGCGATCGGCAGGCCGGAGGCGATCGACGGCGCACCCCGCAGGGGCCTGACAGCTAAGGAGAGCTTTCTTGCCTCGCGAGGAATGGCGGCGCAGCCGGCAGGGGAAGAAAGTTTGACGCGGCTGTTGCGTCATAGGCGATCGAGGCGAAGCCGACCTGCGGCCAGATCAGGCCATTGAAGAGGCCGTTTGGAGCGGTCGAGGCACGGTCAGGTAACGCAGAAGATGGCGGCCATCCCGGAACGGCAAACCGGCGTCACGGCAGGCTCACCGGCTTCGTCTCCTCCGCCAGGCCGACGCTGCTGCATCCTGGCCTCCCACCGCCACCAAGGAGATCGCCGCGCCCGATGCCCGGTGCCCGCCAAGACACGGCTCTGCTCCCGCGGCGCTCCAAGAGGACCGCCTTTCCGGACCAGCGTCGGTCCGTGCCCTACACGCCCATCGCTCCGACATGAGACGACGGGAGCGACCACGACAACGGTTGCCCTGATCCTCCTGACGGCGATGACGAAGATCAGGCCCGCGCAAGATCCCGGTCGGACGGGGCCGGAGCCGCCGCCATTCCAGCGACGCGCGCAAAGGCGGTGACGCCTACCGCGGCAGCGCCGATGACGGAGAACGCGATCTGCCACGCGTCGGACGGCATGAGGTGCTTCACGATGCCGTGGGTGGCATGGAAACCGGCGATCGCCGCCGGCGCGACGAAGGCTGCGGCCACGATCAGCTTCAACCACATGGGCCGGACAAAGGTGATGAGTAGATGGCCGGCGGCGAGCGTGATCGCCCCCGCGACGGCCCCGACCAGGATGGCCCCGGGGGTGCCGGCGCCTGTGCCGTGCGCCCAGGTGCCCGCGGTCACGCCGACGAACGCCGGCAGCGCGAAGACGGCCAGCGTGAACAGCAGCCAGCAAAGAAGGCCGATCGCTGCGAGGGATGCAAGTATTGCGAGGATAATCATGGTGGTGGCCTCCGTTAGGACCAAGTCTGACGGTCGCGCCTTCCAGCACCACCACGGCGCGGCTGAAGTATAGCGCAAGAGCGCGCGTGCCGGGAGCGGAAATCGCCGGCGATTTCCGCACCTGTGACCGGGTCGCCCCGGTCAGGGGGCGAAGGGGTCGATCTCATGGACGATGGCGGCGGTGTCGCCGTCATATTCGCTGGCGGGCGTGACCGACAGCGTGCCGTCGCCGGCCTGGAAGATGATGATGGCGGCCATCAGCGTGGTGGCGAGGCTGAAGGCGAAGGCGTGGGCGTCGTTGAGGGACATCGATCCGGCTCCTGTTCGAGCGGAGGACCATCCCCCGCTGACAGGCGCCCGATGTGTCGGGCTGAGCGCTGCAATCACCGCGCAGGCGAAGCCGCAGCGGCGGCATGCTCGCATAGCCGACCCTTCACGGGTTGATGGCGTCAAGCGGTCAGTCTGACCAAGGATCAGCGCAGAAAAGCGGGGGTGCGTCGGCCAGTCCGAAATGGTAGTCGATGATCATCTCAACAGCCCAGGTGCCAAGACTTCAGCCGGACGTCTCGCGCAGCCGAGGCGACAATTATCGGCAGGGGAACCGTGGCGAGTGGATTTCATGTGCCTGACGGCAACGAGGCGCTGCGGGCCGACATTCCCGCGATCGTCGAGCTGATCGAGCGAACCGCGCGGTGGGTTCATCCAGACACTTTCCGCGCGCTTCCGGTGTGGGCACCGCACACGGCGCGAGGTCGCCCACTCTACGATGCCGGCTGGTCTCGCCGATATACCAACACGCGTAAGGCGACGGGCGTCACTGCCGAGAAGTTCGAAGGTAACGTGGCGGCGCTCAATGCCCTAGTAACTGCGCTCGATGTGGCCGCCCCCAAGCCGAAGAATTGGACCGTCTGCCATATCTGGGGTTACGACGATCCGTCGTTCGCTCAGCGCAGCAGTGTCGTCCAGGACCCTCGCTATTTCTCGTGCGTGGCGAACATGGTGTGGTTGCCGACATCGCTGAAGGGATTCACTGACACTCTCCCCGAGATCAAGACGATGCTGCGGGTCTGCTCGTTTCATCTCTATGGGTGGGCATGCGAGCATGAATCCGTGCAATCGCAGGCGGAACAGGTCCGATCAGGTTGGACACCGTCCGACTACCCCGAGAGCTGGCCGAGCCCCGATCGCCCGGGCATCCTGCCGCCCGGCACTGCACCGTTCACGCAGCGCATTGAACGTGAAATCGCGAAGCGGAAGTCGAAGATGCGATCGGATTTGGCAAATGCCGAGTATCTCCACTACCCGAGAGCTGAGGTTGAGGACGTGCTGAGATTCTGGAAGATCGACTTGAGCTAAGCGGCGCTCACGCGCCGCCGAACTTCCAGACCGGGATGCCGAGCTTCTTGGCCTTGTCTGCGAGATTGTCGTGGATTCCGGTGCCCGGGAAGTGCATCACGCCCTTCGGCACGATCTCCAGGATCTCGTCATTGCGCTTGAACGGCGCTGCCCGGGCGTGCTTCGTCCAGTCGGGTGCGAAGCCGATCTGGGGGACGTTGCGGTTCTTCGCCCAGAGCGAGGCGATCTTCTCGGCGCCTTTCGGCGACTTGCCGTGGATCAGCACCATGTCGGGATGCTTCTGGTGCACCTGATCGAGCTTGGCCCAGATCAGCCGGTGGTCGTCATAGTCGAGCCCGCCGGTAACGACGATCTTCGGGCCCGGCGGCAGGAGCACCTCCTGGTCGGCGCGCTTCTTCGCCATCAGGAAATCGCGGCTGTCGATCATCGCGGAGGTCAGATTGCGATGGTTGACCTTCGATCCGCTGCGCGGGAGCCAGGGCTTGCCGAGATGGCGTTCGTAGTGCTCGGCGGCCTGATCGCGCATCAGCTCGAAGGCGTTCTGCCGCTCGATCAGGGTAATGCCCTCGGCGATCAGGCGCTCGAGTTCGACCGCCTTCACCTCGCTGCCGTCCTGTTCGCGCTGCGCCCGCTTCTGGGCCTGCTCGTTGTCGTCCAGTTCCCGGCCGATCCGGTCGTTGGCGCGGTGGAAGACGTTGACGGTCGACCAGAGGAGATCGTCGAGGTCGGGTTCGAGGCGCGTGTCCTCCAAGGTGCCGATCAAGACGTCGAAGATGTCGGCGACGGCGCCCGCGACCTGGTTGCCGTCGGGCAGAAGCCGCTGGTCGGGCTCGTCAGCGAAGGGCCGGTAGCCGTGAAGCTGGAGTTCGTTGAGGACATGGTCGGTGGGTGAGGATTCGTGATGCGGTTCATAGTCGTCGTGCTCGCGCATGGGATGCTCCGTCGGCTGGACCGCGACCGTCGCGGCCTTCATGGCGACGAAGCCCACGGGCCGGACGGCCGGGCACCCGGAGCGCGAGCGCAGGGCTCGATGGCTAAGGCCGGCTATTTTGTCTCGCGATGGAAAGCGGCCTTCAGGCCGCGCCGGAAAATAGTCGGCCGCCGCCATTGCCCGGCTGGCCGGCTTGTGGGCCGATCGCCCTCTCGAAGGCCGAGGCGCGGTCCCCCTCCGATGGATTGACGCATCCGCCGAGCACGGCGACCCGCACACCCGTTCTCCTGCCGGCTATGCCGCCAACGCCATGAAGCGAGCGACGTCCTGCGGCGCGACCTGCAAACGGGCTTCCATGCGCAGTGCATCCAGGCCGAGAGTGCGCAGATCCTCGTTGAAGTCGCCCCGCTCCGGCGAGATGACGATCGCCTCGATGCCGGCCGCGTTCGCCCGTTCGATCAGGGTGTCGCGCGCCCCGTCGCCGGCCGGATCGTTGTCGTGGACGATGTAGAGCCGCCGCAGCGTGTCGGGGAATTGTATCGCGGCGAGATGAGCCGCCGAGAGCGCCGCCAGCATCGGCATGTCTGGAAGCACCTGCCGGAGCGACAATACGGTCTCGATGCCTTCGCCGGCCGCCATCACTTCGCCACCAATGCCGAAGCGCACTGCGTTGCCGAGAAGATCGCCCATTGCTCGCCTCGGCGTGTCGATCGGGGCCTTGTTGCGGCGGCGGGGATCTAGCCAGGTGCGATGCGCTCCGGTGATCCTACCGCCCAGGTCGGTGACAGCGGCGATCATCGCCGGCCAAGTTTCGGTCGGCGAGTGCTCGTCGGGTCGATAATAGCAGCGCGGGTGGAAATGCAGGCTTCCGGTCCCGCGTAAATCCGTAATGCCGCGTTCGCGCAGATACGCTTGCACGATTGTGCCGAAAATCGGCTGCGACACGCGGATGAGGCGACGGGCCGCCTCAGGCGATCCATGTGGCGCAGGGAATTGGCGGTGGGATGCTCGCGTTTCCGGCTCGGGATGCGGCAGGCTGAGGAAGGTCTGCGCTTCGTCGGCGACATCCTTGAAGTCGATAAGACCGCAGCTCTCCCGGATCACGTCGAGGAGATCGCCATGCTCGCCGGTCGCCGCGTCGGTCCATTTGCCTGCAGGGCCCTTCGGCGTGTCCTTCAGCCGGACGTACATTGAGCGGCCGGGCGTATTGCGCACGTCACCCACCAGCCAGTAGCGGCCTTCGCGGCGACCGCTGGAGAGGTAGTGCTGGCACACCGCCTCGGCACGATCGGCGAGACGGCGCGCAAGATCATGCGGATTTTGCGCCATGGTCGTCTCCCATGCGAAAAGGCCCGCCGTCTCCGGCGGGCCAGTCTCGCAAGTCGTTGACGGTTATTCGGCCGCGACCGCGTGGGGAACGTCGGCGGCGATCCCATTCTCTGCGAACGGCTCGTCTTCGGCCATGGCCGTTTCGCCGTCGATTGCCGTCGATTGTTCGCTCGGCTCAACAGATTCGCTGGTCATGGTGGACTCGACATTCGACGCGTTCCGATCGGCGGTGCGCAACGGTTCAGGCAACCAGCCGGTATCGGCGAGCAGCGTCTGCGCTTCCGCTGCCATGTCGCCCTTCTTCAGATGCTCGATCCGATCGGCCGCGCGTTGCCCCTTCGCCTCCACCACGGCTTGGAGGATCCGAGCCTTGGTCACGCGACCAAGGAAGTTGTCGACGGTCGGCTTCCAGCCGGCTGCGGCCATGTCGAGATCGACCGCCTGAGCGAGGTAATCAGCATGGGCGAATGCGCGTGGGCGCCGGTTCCAGGCGTCGTGCACAGCGTTGACGGAAAGGCTGACGACATGCGCGAACAGCCCGCTCCGGCTGTCGCTGTCCCATTGCTGCAGCGTATCCCAGAGATCGACTGACTCCTTCGGAAGCACCTTCGCCCAGTTCTCGTGCCGGACGCGGACCGCCTCGGCCGAGGCGCTGTCGTTCAACCCCGGTGCTTGTGCGCTGAAGCTCACGCTTTTCAGGTCCAGCTCGAGGCAGCTATCCGAACCATAGTGGTAGAAGGTCTTAAGCGTCAGGACGTGCAGCGCCGCGACAAAAGCGACGTCAGGCCGTTCGCCGAGCGCTTGACGCAGGCCGAGCGTGCGATGCGAGGTCAGCTCGGTCATCAGCCGGTCCGAGATCGGCGAGAGACCCTCGTCCTCCTCCAGATCGGTGGCGGGCTCGGCGGTGATGGCGGTTTCGTGGCCGTCATAGCTTGCAGCCATGGCGCCGTCCGCATCGCTATCCTCCAACGGCTCGGACTCCGCATCCGGCGTCAGTTCGTCCTCCGGTCGGACGTAGCCACGCTCGACTCGAAGATGGCCGTCGGCGGCGATGCTGACGAAGGCGCCTGCGCGGGTGATCTCGCCGGCGTCGAACAGCACGGGCCGGTTTTCGAAGCCCTCGATCGCCGTTTCCAGCTCCGACAGCCGCTCGTCCACCTCGTCGGGCAGTTCGTCGGCGTCTTGATACTGGTCGGACAGCCGGTCCAGCTCGGCCTGGAGCGCGTCGCGGGTTGCCTCCTCCTCGGCCGTAAGCGCGACGGCCGCACCACGAAGCTGGCGCAAACCGAAGGCATGGCCATAGGCGAAGTCGGGGGCGACTTCGATCCACTTCCAGCCCTCCGCCGCGATCGCTTCGGCTTCGACCTCCAGCTTCTCGGCCACCATCCGGTCGACCAGCGCGACATCCTGGAGCCAACCGCCATCGTCACCCTGGAACAGGTCGCGCAGCACCGTGCCGCCGGCATCGAGATAGGCGTCGATGCCGATGAACTGAATTCGCTTGTCGGAGGCGCGTACAGCGCCCTCGGTGAGCATGCGGCGGATGACATAGGGCTGCTTGTCGTAGGAATGCTGCAAGCGCTCGAACACCTGCTCCTGCCGCGCGTGGTCGCCCGAGACGGTGAAGGCTTCCAACTGGGCCAGCGTCATTCCGTCCTCGGCATAGACGTCGAGCAACCTCAGTGAGACCGAAGCGAGCCTCAGCCGCTGCTTCACCACATTGACCGGGACGAAGAAGGCCGCGGCGATCTCCTCCTCAGACTGGCCCTTCTCGCGCAGCGTCAGGAACGCCCTGAACTGATCGAGCGGATGCAAGGGTGCGCGCTGGACGTTTTCGGCCAGCGAGTCTTCCTCGGCGATGCCGCCCTCGCGGACGACGCAGGGGACCGGCGCGGTCCTGGCGAGGCGCTTTTGCTTCACCAGCAGCTCCAGCGCCCGGTAGCGCCGGCCGCCGGCGGGAATCTCGAACATGCCGGTCTCGTTGCCGGCTTCGTCCGCGACCGGCCGGACGCTGAGGCCCTGCAGCAGGCCGCGGCGGGCGATGTCCTCGGCCAACTCCTCGACCGAGATACCCGCCTTGATGCGCCGGACGTTCGCCTGGCTCAGCACAAGCTGATTGAACGGAATGTCGCGCGAGGACGACAGGGCGATCTTCTGCTTCGCGATAGCCATCGGGATGATCTCCGCGACGGGCGGCCGGGAACTCTCTCCCAGCCTCCAACCCGTCACGAAGCGCGGCGCCGCCCTCTCACTGAAGGCAGCGCCGCAAACCCGACGATCCGGAAAGACGGGAACGCACGTTGCCGGAGACACGGATGTCCGCATCTCCGGAATTCAGGATGTCAGGCTGCCCTGTCGAGCAGCTTCTTTGCGCGCGCCTCCAGGTCGAGCCGCGCGTCCTGATGGGTCTTGTTCCGCGCGACTGCGGTGATGCCCTGCACGAAGTCGAACACGCTCTCGGGCTTGCGGCCTTCTTCAGTGAGCACGGTGTCGATGATCTTTGCCGTCTCGGCCTTGGAGAAGCCGCGCTTGCGCAGGAACTCGCTGCGATCGTCGTCGCTGCGGGCAACGATCTTCTCCCGCGCCGCCCTGATGCCGTTGACGAAGGGTATCGGAGAGGAGTTGGCGAAGCGGGTCAACGCCGGCGCCGCCTCGTGCGCGAAGCGGGAGGCGGCGTATTTGGAGTGGCGGATGGTGATCTCCTCGAAATCCTCGACGCCCCAGAGGTTGCGGTTTTGGCACACCGCACGGAGATAGAAGCTCGCGATACCGAGCGTCTTCGCGCCGACCTCGGAGTTCCAGCAGTAGAAGCCGCGGAAATAGAGATCCGGCGAGCCGTCCGGCAGCCGTCCGGCCTCGATCGGATTGAGGTCGTCGACGAGGAAGAGGAACACGTCCCTATCCGAAGCATAGAGGGTCGTCGTGTCCTTCGTGATGTCGACGCGCGGATTGTAGATGCCGGTCGACCAGTCGAGCACGCCCGGCACCTTCCAGCGGGTGTCGCCGGTGCCATTGCCGGCAATGCGCTGCACGGCGGAGACGAGTTCGTGGTCGAAGATGCGGCCATAGTCGGGCCCGGTAACGGCGCGCAGCTCGACACGGCCGTCCTCGACTTCCAGCGTCTTCACCTGCTCGGCTCGGCGGGAGGTCAGGCCGTATTGCAGGTTGATGCCGGCGAGCGGTGCGGGAAGCTGGCGTATATAGGCGGCCGGAGCTCCGACGAGGCTTGCGAGTTGGCCGAAGCTCCAATGGGTCGGCGCGATCGGAACGTCGGTGCCGGGCAGCATCAGCGCCAGGCGCTTGGCATCGTCGCGACTCGCCTCCACCCGGATCGCGGCGCTCTCCACCGTCCGCGTCCGGCTGCGCTCGGCACGGCCGCGCACTGCGGCGTAGAGGTCGGACAGGGACAGGTAACGCTCGTCCGCCGGGCGCGAAAACCACTCTGACGACACGCGGCCGACGCGCTGGCCACGGGTCGCATCCACCTTGTAGCCGCCGACGCGGTCGCGGGCACTGCTCAGAACTTCGACTTGGGTCATGGGGCATCTCCACGACGGGCGCCGGAGACCTCCCTCCAGCCCTCAACCCGTCACGGAAATCCGGTCCGCTCTCTCACTCTGGGGGCGTTGCGGGGATCTCCCCGCTCGAAGGGGTCGGCCGAGACTTCGGCTCGGCCGCAGGGGAAGGCTTTCCCCTCAAGATCGTCTCTGCAAGGCTCGATGCCTAGAAGGCGAACGCCGGCGGCGCCACCGGCTCACGCAGCCGCTCAACCTTGAAGCTGCCGACCGGAAGAGGTTGCAGGAGTTCTTGCTCGGGGACTGCGAGATCGAGCCACTCCATCCGCTGATCCCGCCGCAACACGGCCATCTGCCGATCGTGATAGGGCTCGACGTCGTCATTGGCGGCCGTCGTCAGGATCGCGTAGGCTTCCGGCCACTCCAGTGTCGCCGGCCTCCAGATGCCCGCGAAGTAGAACCAGTCGCCGTCGGCGAGCGAGAAGCTGTAGTGCTTGCCGTGGCTGCGATGGCGGAATTCTGAAGCCGGTACGAGGCAGCGATAGGCCGGGGAGGTCCGGCCCTCGGAACGCACGACCGTGAAGGGGCGGCCGCCACGCTCGCGAGGCTGCAAGCCCCAGGGGAGCTTCACCATCTCAACATCGCCGCCGTCGCGCCTTATGATGACACGCAGTTCGTCGAGCGGTGCGTCTGAATCGAATACATCAGCGCTCATAATCTGCGAACATAACAAGAACATGATCGCAAGGCAATGGCGATCGATACGGAGGACCGATGTGCAATGACTATCGACTGAAGGTGGATGTCGCTTCGATCATGGAGGATTTCGCCGACCTGAAGATCAAGATCCGCTTCGGCGAAGGCACCCCGAACATCGAGGCGCGCGACGACATCAAGATCACGGATGTCGCGCCGATCATCCGCACGGTCGATGGCGTGCGCGGCGAAGGCGACCTGGTGCAGCGGCGGTGGAGCTGGCCTGGGCAGAACAAGCGGCCAGTCTACAATTTCCGCTCGGAGGGTCGAGAGTTCACGTCTAACCGCTGCCTGATCGTCGCCGACGGATTCTACGAGTTCACCGACCCCACCGAGAAGGGAAAGAAGCGCAAGGACAAGTGGCTCTTCACCAAGCGCGATGAGCCGATCTTCTGCATCGCCGGCATCTGGCGCGAGACGATGGATGTCGGCGAGGCCTTCACCATGCTGACGATGGAGCCTGGGCCTGACATCGCGCCGTACCATGACCGGCAGATCGTCATCCTCGAACGCACTGCCTGGGCCGACTGGCTCGATCCGTCGGTGCCGGCGCAGTCGCTGATCCGGCCGCTCCCTGCGGGAGCCTTGCAGGTTGCTCAGGTTGGATAAATATCTGCATCGTAAACGGGGCTAAGGATTCTGATGCAGCAAGAGAAAATCGAAAAAGAGCTTGAGCAGATGCGCAAAATGGGCAGCGTCAGCTCTTCCGAGTGGCAGGCCTATACATGGAAGAACGAGCTGTCCGAACAAAAGCGGCGCGTCGGTTTACACCTTGATGAAGCCCTGACGGACGCGGAAACCGAGCACAATCCCTACCACATGCTCGAACGGGCAATCGGGGTTGCGGCGGTCTGCATGCGGCGGCTTATCGAGTGTCGCCTGGTGACAGATCGTTTTCGCGACACGGCGCTTCAGGTCCACGAGGTGCTTGCAAAGGGCGACGCGGATTGGCGCGAGCCGTTCGTAAGCCGCACTGCCAGCGAAATCTTCAACAACTATGATCTGTCGGCCCGTCACGCGGAGAAGCGGATACCGAAGATCATATCCGACAAGATGCTGCACGCGCGGGTGATCGGCGTGCTGTCCGGCAATGCATTTATGCCCGATGGCCTTCTCATCGCGTCAGACACGCAAAGCATGACTCAGCTTTTTCATTTCACGCCGCCCGAGATCGCGTCGATCTTCGATGCTTTTCTCGACGATCAGGTTCGATCCTCGTCGGACGGATACTTAGATAAGGGCGGTGACTTCAAGGGAACGCGCAAGGTGTTCGCGACCAGGGATTAGTCGCCGCCTGCGCGTGGCGGAGGGGCCGAGAGCCCCCGAACGAGAGGATTGCCGTGCCAGACCGTAAGCTTTCACCATGCGCCCGTCAGGCCGAGGCCGAGATCGAGAACTACTACCGTAATCAGCCCGAGGGATCGCCGGCCGTCGTTCGCCGGACCCACGGTGGAATCCTGACGTATCAGATCACGACCTTCGGCTTGCGGCGCACGGGCACCGGCCGGATCAACGTGGAAGGTGTCGGCGATTTCTACATGAAGTCCGGCAAGAACTGCTGGGAGCCCACCGGCCAGACCAGATTGGTCGTCCCGACCGACGAGGTGCTGGCTTGGGCGGCCGAAAATCCGCGCGGGCAGATGGGTGTCAGCATCTATGCGGACGAGCCATTCTGGCGGAAGCCGCGGAGCACCTAACGCCGTCAGGCTGCCAACTGCCCATGCCGTTCGAGGAGCCGCATCAACACGGCATTGGCGTGGGTGAAATTCGCGTGCTGGCCCTGGAGTTGGTACGCCCACTTCTCGCCGTGGAACAGATTGTTGCGAAGCGCCAGACGATCATCATCACGGTCAGCAGCCGATCGCGCGGGTCGTTGTTGCTCCCGTCGAGGACCGATCGGACGAGGTCGGGCTGGTCGGCGGGGCGCAGATGCAGGTGGGCGAAGTGGTGCGTGAATTGCCCGTTTGCGAAGTAGCGCTGCCGAAAATAGGCCAGCTCTCCATCATACTGGTCGGCGTCGAGCGTACCCGCATCGCGCCAGTCGCCGGCTCTCGCGCAAATGAGATCGGCGCGCGCAAAATTGCCCATGACCTGGGCCTCGAACAGACTCCACAGGAAGATGAAGTTGAAGATCGCTGCGCGGTCCTCTTCGGGCAGCGCCTGGAATCCCGGTGCGCGCGCCAACAGCCATTGCATGCTCATGTTATGCGCCCATTCGTTGTTGGTCTTGAGGCCGTCAGTCCGCTGGCGCGTCGCGGTCATCCGGGGACAGTTCCGAGAAGTCGGTGAGCGTGTCGCACTGGATGCAGTAGTACATCTGAGAGGCCTCCTGAAAATGCATGCCGCACAGGCATCCGCAGAAGGGACAGCATTCGTCGATTTCGAGGTCGGCCCATTCCCACACACCGAGGTATTCGGGGATGGCATCGCGATCGTAGCCGGTGATCTCGAAGGCATCGGCATTCTTCGCGACGAATCCGCGCTGTCCGACCTCCATCAGGAAAGGCAGGACGTCGGACGGCTCGATGTAGAACCATTCGCCGCGGCCGCGCCGGGATGCGAGGCGACGATGCAGGTCGCGCTCGGTTTTGAAATCGTCGGCCGACGTGATCCAGCCGAGGAGCTTGAGTTCGAGCGGATTGCCGGTCTGCAGGTCGCTTTTTCGGCGACCGATGTCCCTGGCAACGCCGACCTTGATCGGCGAGCACCCGTTTTCATCCTCGCCTATGAAGTAAACCGGCATAGGCCTTGCCCCGTTGCGTCTGTCTCCATTTGCGGTCAGTCATTCCCGTAGTCCGGCTCGTACTCCATTTCACGTTCTTGTTGGTCCTCGTGGATGTAGTTCAGTCCAGAGGCTTCGATTTCGTCGCTTCCCATCAGCGTCAAATCGCATGTCGGGCAGCGAAACTCTTCACCGACAAACTCTCGGTCGACGGCTTCCCAGATTGCATGCTCATCGCGCTCCTCGCTGATGTCTTCGCCGGTTTGCTCGCCGGTCATGAAGGCTCGGCATTTGCAGGCCGGGCAGCTCTCCGCCCAGATCTCGTCATAGCGGCCCTTGAAAATTCCGACCTGGTGCTGCGGTTCGCGCAATTCCGCTTCGCCGGTCAGGCGCTCGCGCTCCGCCTTCTTCAACGCCTCGAATTGCTCCCGGGCGGCCTCGACGCGCAGCTTGACGGCGGCCTCGAGGGCCTTGGCGGCTTCATCGAGAAGCTGGCGGGGCGCTTTTGCATCGGCCGCGCCGAGCCATTGCTCCAGGGATGAACCCATCTGGTGCAAGATGGTGTCGCACGCATGCCAATAGCGTGCCTCCCAGGCGTCGAGACGCATCGTCCGGAACGGAAGATCGGCCGAGTGCAGCTCGGCGTTTCGACGCTCAGCGATGTCCTGGCAGAATTTCTGGACTGTCTTGTCGAACCGGGGGACGAGATGGGCGAGGCGCTCGAACAGGGTCTTGGCGGTGATTGTCTTCACGTCTGTCGTGACGTTGATGCCGGCTGCGACGAACATCGACTGCCAATGGGTCGGATCGACCACGAGGCTCGGATGCTTGCGAGCGAGCGCGGCCTTGCCGAGCAGCTCGAGCGCGAGGGACGCCCAGAGCTGATACTCGTCGAGATCGCCGGCGCCTTTGCGGGCCAACGCACGGCCGACGTAGACCTTCGATTTTGCATGGAGCGCGTCGCCGTTTATGGCGATGAAGACGTCTTCAGGCATCAATGAGAATCCTTGCGAGGCGTCGGCCGGACCCTCGGTCCGACGGGCTGCGCCCGTGAAGGACGCGCCAGTTGTCGATGATGAGGATGTCGCCCTCGCGCCAGTGATGGGCTTCGGACGAAGCACCGGCGATCCGGTTCTCGATCAGCTCCAGGGCGATGCGGCCGCGCTGATCCACGGGTTCGAGACAGCCGGGATCGTATCGCAGGAAGGCTCCTCCCGGCGCGAGGATCGTCGAGTAGAAGGAACGCCGGCCGCTACGAACGAGCACCGGCGTGCCTTCGAGAAGGTCAAGCTCTTCCGACGAAAGGCTCAGCGTTTGCCAGTCGAGGAGCATCGTCGCCGCTTCCGGCGATCCTGGATCGATACACCCGAGGAGAAGGTAGCGGCAGGGTCTGGTGCGATGGCTGAGCTCTGTGTGGAAAGGCAAGGCGTCCAGGCCATAGCGGGCGCTCAAGGATCGCGGATGCGCATCGTCGGCGCCATGAGGCTCGATGACCTCACCGATCGAGCCGGCGCGGCCGGCAACGCGAGTGCCGAGGCGATCGCCGAGCTTGCCGAGTTCGCTCATTGTCGCGTCGGCGTCCGCGCCCTCGGTGCAATGAAGAGACCAGCCGCGCTCCGCCAACGTGCCGAAAGGGTGTCGCGTATCGGAGACGGCGATGTCGCGCGCGGCCATCTCGCTGCCCTATCTGTCGAGGCGGACGCGAAGACGCCGGGCTCGCTCCTTGAAGGCGCGCGCGCCACCTTCAAGGATGTCGCAGACGTGCTTGCGCATATCCGCGTTTTCGAGGCCAGCCGACAGGTAGCGGATGGGTGGCAGCTTGCCCGGCGTATGAGTGCCGGAAAACGCGACGATGACCTGGTCGGCGTCCGTGTTGATGACGAGGTTCGCGTTGTGCGTCACCATAATGACCTGGCGCACGTTTTTCGCGGCGATGAAGAGGTCGACGAGCTCGTCGAAAATCGACTTTGGATCGAGGTTTTCCTCCGGCTGGTCGATGATCAGCGGGCGGTCATCGCTGTCGTCCAAGGCAAGATAGAGCAGCAGCAGGACGATACCGCGCGTGCCCGGAGAGAGCTTGCGGATGTCGACGGCTTCGTAGTCGATGCTGTAGCTGATCTCGATATGGCTGGTGCCATAGAGCCATTTGGCGAAGCGTCGCAGCCAGGAGCGATAATCCGCTTGCTGTGATCGCGGCACCTCGGAGAGATCGAGCAGCTCGGCCTGATGAGCCTGACGAAATCCCGCCATGGCCTCGGCAACGGCTCTTGGATCGCCCGATTCCCACGCGGGCTTCAGCAGCGCGTTGGCCCAGGCCTCCAACGTACCGACGCCCTTGAACGGGCCGGTACGCCGTTTGTCGAACAGACCTTCGCCCTCCGTCGCCCAGCGATGCACGTCCGCATGGCGTGACACCGAGAACGATAATTTGCGCAGCGTCCCGGACGCCTGCGCAAGCCGGTCCATGAGCGGTCGATAGAGCGCGTGCAGCACTTGCTCTTCGGCGACGATGGATTCGAAGACGCGCAAATAGGCCTTCTCTCGATCGGACTGGAGCTGGGTGGTCCGCGCCGCGGCGCCTTCACAATCGGCCAGCGAATCCTTCAGGCGTTTCAGCGCCGCGTTCTCGTCCCCGATTTTCGTGGTTATCGTGCGCAAGCGATTGGCGGTGTCGGTATCAATGTTGATAAGGCGCTGGATGCGGCCGATCTCGGCCTCAAGTTCGCCCAACGACAATTGCTTCAGCTCGGCATCGTCGGCAACATAGGGCTCCTGGTCGCTCGCCTTACGCGGCAGCTCTTTACCCCGCCACCCGGCCGTTGCTTTCTCAGCCTTGGTCAGCCGCTCGGTCAATGTCCCGTCGACGTTGCCGGCGTAGGTCTGCCGGAATACCTCCCACGACGTGTCGTCGAGATGTGCACCGACGAAGTTCTGCTTGGTCGTTCGCAGGGCCATCGGCGCGCGATTTGTTCGGAAATCCGCCACGTCGTTCTGCAAAGAGCGCAGTGCCTGACTCTCCTGCGACCAGAGCCGAATCTGCGTCCGGACATAATCGGCCGCGTCGGTGAGCGCGTTCAGCCGCGCGACGCGCTCCGCGCTGCCTGCGGTCACCAGCTTGTCCCGGCTTTTGATATAGCCGGCGATCAGCGCGTCCTTCTGAGTGATCTGCGATTTGAGGCCCGCGATCTGGCTTTGCTTCTCGCGCTCGAGCCCGATTTGATCGGAGAGTGTCTCAATAGCCTCCTCGTCGCGGTCGCGGTTGTCGCGCAACACGGTCGTCCGCAACTCCAGCAGCTCGCCGAAATCCGTCGCGCCGTCGCGTTCGAGCGTGCTGTGCGCTTCAAAAATGACCCGCTCGATCTCGCTCAGTAACTCGTCCTTCAGGCCATCGGCCGAGCAAAGCTCCTCGACGAACTTCTGGGAGAGATACCGCGCTCGCGGATAGAGCGACGGATCAAATGAGTCGGCGAGCAAGGGGCGCACCGACGGATCTCCGGTCTCCCAGTTCAGCCGCACGCCCACGCCGTCGAGATGCTCGCGCGCTCGCACGATAAATGACGCATTGCTCAATCGGCCATCCGTCGCGTCGCATCCCGCCGCGATCGCATCCGCAAGGGCGGTCTTGCCGGAGCCCCGGGCGCCAATGATGGCGACCAAACCGGGGTTAAGGGCGAGCTTCGGCGTCTGCGCCCAGTCTGCGCCCGTCAACTCGACCTCCGCGATGACGCGGGCGGGCGTCGCCCGAAACGGGGGATGAGGGCCGACATAAGCCCGACCGGCAGGATCGATATAGGCTTGGCGTAGCGCATCGAATTCCAGCGCGCCTTTGATCCAGGAATAGCGATTGCCATCGGGCTTGGCGACGGTCGCCTGCTCATGCGCATCGCTGCCGTGCAGGCAGGGTTTGCATCCGTCATATCGTTCACGAAGGACGTCCTCTCCGACGCCGCTTTTCCGACCGAGCCAGAAATCGCGCTGCGCCGGGCTGCTGGCAAAAATGACGTGCGCGAACTTCTCGATCTCCTGACGGAGGGTCGCGTCATTGGCGCCGCGGATACCGGAAGTGCCATCGGTTTCGGCGCCAGCGACTGCGATCAGGATGTTCTCTTTCGCCCAATCGCTCCGGCCGTACTCCTCGCGCAATTTTCCAAAGTTGACCTTGAACTGCGAGGCGCCGTTGCGGAACGCGGCCCGCTCATCGGTCAGATCCGGCTTGGACTTCCGTCCTAGCTTGGCAAGATCCTCTCGCGTGCAGGCAAAGTTGTCGCCAAACGCCTCAAATCGCAGCCGGCTGAGAAAGCGCTCGACCTCTGAGATGTGCTTCGGATCGTCGGGGCAGACGAGAAGGTGGATGTTGGTCCAGCGTTCTTTCACCGTGGCGACATCGAGCCGTAGCTCGACATTGGGGAAGACAAGCGCGACTTCCGGCAGGCGGCCGTTTTCCTTCATCTCCCGCACGACGTGCTGGTAGGTATCGGTGCAATAATAGTCGGTCACTGCGATCGCGCGGATAACGGGCGTCGCCTGTTCGAGGCTGGTGAGGTAGTCGCCCCAGGCATTCGGACCTTTGAACTGATTGTTGAACAAAGTGCCGGGCGCGTGGATATGCGGCTCCCAGCGGTGCCATTCCGAACCGCGATTGATCATGCGCCCCCCTGGTGTCCTTCCTTCTGTTGTCCCGCTCCGTCGCCGGTGATGCAACTGCACGGTAGCGCAGCGCAATGCATTCTATCGTAGGAATATTTCCTGAAACTAGCGCTGCGAAATATAATGTCGCGTCATCCACTGCCTCGTCGTTGGAAAACAACCGCGTGGCAGGTGGAAGTATAAGCGCGCGACCGAAGTGCGCCGCTAATGAAAATTCCGCGCCTTCACCTTGATCGTGTCGATATGCAGGTCGGGGATGTAGATGTCGCGGGTGCGCAGCCCCTTGGGCGGCAGCTCGCGCGGATCGGGACCGACGCCGCCGTTGCGGGCCTGGTCGCCGCGGCCGTGGGGCAGCGGGAACGCTGCGTCGCGGCTGCCGACGCTAGCGAGGTCGGCCGAGAGGTCGCTGATGCGCTGGGCGACCAGGTGGACGACATCGCCCTCGCGCTGGATGCGGCCGCGAACCGCCATCATGCTGGCCGACAGTACGGCGCGGCGGTTCGCCTCGAACACCTTTGCCCAGACCACGAGATTGGCGATGCCCGTCTCATCTTCCAGAGTGATGAACATCACGCCTTTGGCGCTGCCCGGGCGCTGGCGGACCAGGACGATGCCGGCCGCCTCCAGCCAACGCCCGTCACGGGTCGCCATGGCCTCGGCACAGGAGACGATCCGCCGGCGGCGCAGATCCTCGCGCAGGAAGCTCAACGGATGGGATCGGAGCGTCAGCCCGACATGGCCATAGTCCTCAACCACCTCGCTGCCCGCCGTCATGGGCCGCAGCGCGATGGCGGGCTCGTTCACCTCGGGCACGACCTCCGCCTCACGGGCGGACGCGGCCGCGAATAGCGGAAGCGGCTCGTCGCGCAGGGCCTTGATTGCCCATAACGCCTCGCGGCGGGCGAGCCCCAGCGCGGGACGGAAGGCGTCAGCCTCGGCGAGCTGGACCAAGGCAGCGGATGGCACTCCTGCGCGACGCCAGAGATCGTCGATCGAGGCGAAGGGCTGATCGGCCCGCGCGCCGACGATCGCCGCTCCGTGCGCGTTGGCGAGACCTTTGACCATGCGCAGGCCGAGGCGCACGGCAAAGCGGCCGTCGTCGTCCGTCGGCTCCAGCGTGCAGTCCCAGCGCGAGGCATTGGCGCAAACGGGCCGGATGTCGACGCCATGCTCCGACGCATCGCGGACGATCTGCGCCGGGGCATAAAAGCCCATGGGCTGGGCGTTGAGCAGCGCGGCGCAGAAGACATCGGGATGCCAGCATTTCAGCCAGGCGCTGGCATAGGCGATCAGCGCAAAAGAGGCTGCGTGCGATTCCGGAAATCCGTAAGAGCCGAAGCCTTCGAGCTGCTTGAACGTCGCCTCCGCGAAATCGCGCTCATAGCCGTTGCCGACCATCCCCTTGATCAGCTTCTCCTTGAAGCTGGAAACACCGCCGGTGAACTTGAAGGTAGCCATCGACTTTCGGAGCATGTCGGCCTCGCCGGGGGTGAAGCCGGCGCACTCGATGGCGACGCGCATGGCCTGCTCCTGAAAGAGCGGCACGCCCAGGGTCTTTCCCAGCACCTTCTCCAGTTCTGGCTTAGGGAAGACGACGGGCTCCAGGCCTTCGCGCCGACGCAGATAAGGATGCACCATGTCGCCCTGGATTGGTCCGGGCCTGACGATCGCGACCTGCACCACGAGGTCGTAGAAGGTCCGCGGTTTCAGCCTCGGCAGCATCGACATCTGCGCGCGGGATTCGATCTGGAAGGTGCCGAGCGTATCGGCCCGCCTGATCATCGCGTAGGTGCGCGGGTCCTCGGCCGGGATCGTAGCGAGGTCGAGATTGATGCCTTTGTGGTCGGCGAGCATGTCGAGGCCGTGCTTCATGCAGCTCAACATCCCCAAGGCCAAAACGTCGACCTTCATGAAGCGCAAGGCGTCGATGTCATCCTTGTCCCATTCGATCACCTGGCGGTCCACCATCGCGGCGGGCTCGATCGGCACCAGCTCATCGAGCCGGTCGTGTGTGAGAACAAATCCACCAGGGTGCTGCGACAGATGGCGCGGCGCGCCCATGAGCTGGCGTGCGAGATCGAGCGCCAGGCGCAGGCGCCGATCGCCGAGATTGAGGTTGAGCGCCTCGACGTGCTTCTCCTCGACGCCTTCCGACCAGCCCCAGACCTGGCCCGAGAGCGTCTTGATCAGATCCTCGGTCAGGCCGAGCGCCTTGCCGACGTCGCGCATCGCGCCCTTGGTGCGATAGCGGATGACCGTCGAGCACAGCGCGGCGCGGTCCCGGCCATAGGTGTCGAACACCCACTGCATGACGATCTCGCGGCGCTCGTGTTCGAAATCGACGTCGATGTCGGGCGGCTCGCGTCGTTCCTCGCTCACGAACCTCTCGAACAGGAGGTCGTTGCGACCGGGATCGATTGAGGTGATGCCGAGCACGTAGCAGACGGCAGAGTTGGCGGCCGAGCCGCGCCCCTGGCAGAGGATGTCCTTCGAGCGGGCGAAGCGGACGATGCTGTTCACCGTCAGGAAGTATGGCGCATATTGCAGCTTCTCGATCAGGCGGAGCTCGTGCTGCAACGACGCCCGCACGCTGTCCGGGACGCCCTCGGGGTAGCGCGCTTCAGCGCCTTCCCAGGTGAGCTTCTCCAGTGTCTCCTGTGGGGTGAGCGTCGGGTCGTCGCGCTCCTCCGGATATTGGTAGGCGAGCTCCTTGAGGTCGAAGCGGCAGCGCGCCGCGATCTCGACCGTGCGGGCGACCGCCTCGGGATTGCGGGGAAACAGCCGATGCATTTCCTGCGGCGGCTTCAAATAGCGGTCGCCGTACTCGCGCCGGTCGCGCAGCTCGTCGATCGGGATGCCATGGCGGATGCAGGTCACCACGTCCTGCAGGATGCGGCGGTCGGGCGCGTGGTAGAGCACGTCGTTGGTGACGACGGTCGGCACGCGGATCTGCGCGGCCATGTTCGACAGCTCGTGGATGCGGAGCTGATCGTTGGGCCGGCGGCGCAGCGTCAGCGCGAGGTAGGCCCGGTCGCCGAACGCATCGCGCAGCCGACGCAGGCGCAAGCCACAGGTTTCATCGGCCTCATCGGGAACGAGAACGCCGATCAGGCCGTCGCTGTACGCGACGACATCTGCCCATTCGAGGATGCACTTCCCCTTGCCGCCGCGCTTCTTGCCGAGGGAGAGCAACCGACAAAGCCGGCCATAGGCGGCGCGATCGGTCGGATAGACCAGGATCGAGGCGCCATCGGCGAGATCGAGACGACAGCCGACGATAAGCCGCACGCCGGTCGTCTTCGCGGCCTCGAAGGCGCGTACGATACCGGCGAGCGAGTTGCGATCGACGACGGCGACCGCCTCGATGCCCTGGATCGCGGCCCGGGCGAATAATTCCTCGCAAGACGATGCACCGCGCAGAAACGAGAAATGCGAGGTGACCTGAAGCTCGGCGTAGCGGGACGGGCTGGTCATCCGAACACCCCGTGCAGGAACCAGCGCTGGGAGACGCTATTGGGGTCCTCTCCATCGCCCGAGCGGAAGATCCAGTAGCGCTCGCCGGCATCGTCCTCGACGCGGAAATAGTCGCGCACGGCTGTCAGCTCGGCATCGCGCCGCCACCATTCACCCCTGATGCGTTCGGGCCCATCCGCGTGACGGACGCGTCGCCGGATACCGCGCCAGGTGAAGGCGACCGGCGGATGATCCGGCAGCAGCGCCATCGTCTCGATCGGCTCCGGCGATGCGAGCAGCCGCGAAGGCCGCGGCCAATGGCCCGGCCAGGTCGCGCCTGTGTCCGGCGCCATCGGCGCGATCCGGCGCACCGAGCGCTCCGGCACCTCGGTCGCGATCGGCGCGGCACGGTAGAGGCTGCGCTCGCCGACCCGATTGATGAGCGTGTCGACTAGGTCGGACACGTCCGGCACTCGGTCGTCGACCATCGCCGTCAGGGTTTGCTTTTCGGAGAGCGGTTCGGCCAGCGTCGCGGTCAGGCTGAGGATCTCGATGCCGAAGCCGGGCTCGATCGTCTCGATCTTGTCGGTCAGAAGCCGCGTGAGGCGCCTCACGTCGCGCACGGGCATAGCTGTGCCGACGCGGACGGCCTGCAGCCGATTGTCGACGCGGCGACAGATCAGATCGAGGCGCTTGGCGCCGAGCCCCTTCGCCTCCAGCTCGGCGCAGAGCTGCACGACCAGCTTGCCGATGTAGCGGGCGATGGTCTCGGCCGCGCCGATGGGTTCGGCGAAATTGCGTTTCACCTCGATCAGCTCGTCGGGCCGGATCGGGTCGATCGGCTCGCTGAGCGCCCCCAGCGCCTGATCGATGCGCCGGCCGAGCTGCGGCCCGAAGCGTAGGGTGAGCGGCGCGCGCGGCTGCGCAAGGAGATCGCCGATGCGCTCGAAGCCGAGGACATGGAGCGCCGCGACCATGTCGGCGGGCAAACGAAGGGCCGCGAGCGGCAGGCCCGCCAGGACCGCGCTGCCATGGCCTGCCGGTGCAACCAGCGCAGGCTTGGCGGCGTAGCGAGCCAAAGCGTGCGCCGCGCCCCAGGTGTCGGCGATCGCGGCTCGCGCGTGTACGCCGGATGCGGCAAGCCGGTCGATCAGCCCGGCGAGCATGGCGTCCTCGCCACCATGGAGATGATCGGCGCCGGTAGAATCGATCACCAAGCCCTCCGGAGGGTCGGCGGTGACGATCGGCGCGTAGCGTTGGAGCATCCACAGCGCGAGGCGGTCGAGCGCCTGGGCGTCTGCGATCGCGTCATGATCGTGAACAATCAGGCCCTGGACGAGGACGCGCGCCTTCGTCGCCGCCATTCCAACGCACACACCGGCAGCCTGGGCCGCGGCGTCCGCCGCCAGCACCACCTGCTTTCTTCCGTCACGGCCTATCAGAGCGAGCGGTGCCTCAGCCGGAGGCGCCGCGTCGCCAGCCTTCCGCCGAAGCCGGTCGGTGGACCAGCTCGGCAGGAAGAGCGAGACGACCCGAGTCATCACACGCCTCCACTTCAAAATCTGCACTTTCGCCCGCCCGGGCGCGGATCAGCTCCAGAAGCCAGCGGTGGCGGCCGACGCCGGGAACGGGCAATGCGGCCGAGGGCATGACGGAGACGCGCCATCGCGTAGCGGCGGCCGTAGGCTGACCGAAATCGGAGGCCTCGGTCTGGCGGCGCCAACGGCGCAATGCGATGCCGATCGTGCCGCTTCCCTCCGCGCAAAGCTGAAGCCTCCGCGATGCGGTCATGTCGAGCCGCGCCACTTCGCCGACGACCGCACCGAGCCCGCCGTGACGGAGACCTTCCTCGACACAGGCGAGCACGGTCTTGTCGTTGCCGGCCTCGACGTAGATCACGCGGTCAGGCGCGAGGCCTGCCTGGGCCAGCGCTGGTGCGAAGAGATCGGGCCGCGTGATGACCCAAAGGACCTTGCCCCTGGTTCGCGCGGCGACCCCGGCAGCAAAGAGTGCCGCCGCCGCGCCATCGACCGCGCCGTTACCGCCGCCGGCGATCTCGTGGAGCGCGCCGAGCGTCAGGCCTCCGCCTGGAAGGCGCGAGTCGATGTCGGCGATCCCGAACGGAAGCACCGATTTCACGCGCCGGCCTCTGCCTTCGATCTTCTCGATCTGTGCGCGCAATGACTCTATGGCGGGCTCGGGCCGCAAATTCCTCGTTGACCTCCGGGCATGGGTTCAGCATCATGTTCTCTGTTTGTTCTCGTCTTTGGTCGAAAGAGTCAAGGCCCGTCGCGATGTCGCCCATCGAATCTGCCAGGACCGGAAATGCTCGTCGTGGGACCGGCCGGCTGGGCGACCGCTGGAGCTCTGCGTCCCACGGGTCGAAAGAATGGTTAGGAAACTCTGTGGTAGAGAGGAAACGGTGGCACTTTTGGGCGGATTCCGATAGCGTCGGCGAAGCAAGCGGCGGTCAAAAGCATCTGAGCAGGCAACAGTATAGCGGGGCCCAACCACAGAAAGGAGGCGAGCATGTCGACTAAGCAAATTCTCGCACTCCTGAACTCGCACATCGACGGGGATGAGGACCAGCTCCTGTCGATCGCCTTGCAGATCGCCGCTCAGGAAGCTCGTCAGGGCCGTCCGGAAGACGCTGAGAAGCTGAAACGGCTTGTCCAAAAAGCGCGTGATCAGCGAGGGACCGGCAAACCGGCCGGTGGGCAGACCCCGATCCCGCTCGCCCGGCCGCGCGGCGAATTGCAGGGCCTCGTCGAGAGCGCCTATCCCAAGCTTGCGCTCTCGAGCATGGTGCTCTCCGACGAGATCGCCAAGCGGCTGGGGCGCGTTGTCCGCCAGCAGCAGGAGCGTGCGACCCTGCGCGAGCACGGACAGACCCCCGCCACGCACATGCTCCTGGTTGGGCCGCCCGGCACGGGCAAGACCATGACGGCCTCGGCCTTGGCCGGCGAATTGCGGCTTCCGCTGTTCACGGTACGGCTCGAATCGCTGTTCAGCCGGTTTTTCGGCGAGACCGCAGGCAAGCTGCGCCTGCTCTTCGACCAGATAGCGCAGACGCGCGGCGTCTATCTGCTTGATGAGTTCGACGCGATCGGCTCTCGCCGAGGCGACCCGAACGATGTCGGCGAAATACGACGGGTTCTGAATTCGGTGCTGGCCTTCATGGAGGAGCCGAACTCAACCGACAGTCTCGTGCTGGCCGCGACCAATCATGTCGAGATCCTGGACGAAGCCTTAGCGCGCCGATTCGACGAAGTGGTCGAATATACATTGCCGGACGCGGCGTCAGCGCGGGCCATCCTTGAACGCCGGCTTGGCAAATTCAAGTTCGCGTCGAAGGCGTGGCCCGGCATTGAAAGCGTACTAGAAGGGCTGAGTCAGGGCGAACTAGTCCGCGCGGCCGATGCCGTCGTCAAGGACGCCATTCTGGAAGGTGCCTCGAAGGTATCGCCCGATGCCTTGCGCGACGCGCTCGAAAATCGACAGACTTTGAAGGGCAAGTTCCGTCGCCAACCCGGCCGTTAGGCAGGCTCCGCCGAACGGATCGAACGGAACGCGAATGAAGAAGTAGGAGCCTATGGCGGAGCCCGATAATTTCGACACGAGAGACCGTGCGCATATCTCGATCGATGTCTTTCGTGAGACCGCGGCGTATACCTTTCCCTCACGCAATCAGGAACGCAAACCCCTCCGCGGCGACTATGCGGCGCATGCGACGCAGCTCCTCGACCAGCTCGCAGCAGCGCTGGGGACGGTTCCGGCTGCCGGCGCCGACCCGCGCCTGTCCGTACAGGGGCTGAAATCCGGTACTGTCGTGGAGGTCACGACGCTGCCACCGGCGGAAGGCTCGCGGACCAAGGCTGTGAAGGTGCCCGCGGCGCTGGAATTTCCCACACAGGACGTTGTGATTCTGCGATCGGAGCGTAACGAGGACCGCACCGAAAGCGCCTTGGTGTTCGTGCCGGACGATGCACGCGCCTTCCTGCGCAATCGCATCGCTGACTATGGACGCAATCCCGGCAATCAGAGACGCCCCGACGTCGAGCGGTTCGAGGTTATCGAGGAAGTCAGGGCGGTCGAAGCCGTATCGCTGTTCACCGGCGAGGTGGATCTGGCCGCGCCCGACATCCTCTGGTGGGAGCTGTGGGTTCGCCAGCCGGTCGCACTGGCAGATCGCCTGGTGGTGGCGGCCCGTAACGCAAACATCGATGTGCACGGCGATCGCCTGATCTTTCCCGATACGACGGTCGTCTTCATTCATGCAGCCGCTGCGGCAGTGGCGGCGTTTGCGGGGCGCGTGCCGGGCGCCATCACCGAAATTCGCCGCGCGACGGGAACGATCGAGCCTTTCCTCGACCGTGGGGAGACCGGTCTTGGACAGCATGACTGGGTGGAGGAGTTGGCGCAGCGCGTGAGCCCGCCGTCTCCTGATGCTCCCGTGGTCTGTACGCTCGACACGGGTGTCATGGCGGCTCATCCGTTGATTGCGCCCGGCCTGCGCGGCGCCTGGGCTTATGATCCGGACTGGGGTGCGGACGATCACCAGCCGCACGGCGGTCACGGCACGCCGCTTGCGGGGCTGGTCCTTTATGGCGACCTCGAACCGTTGATGAACAATGCGCGCCCTGTCGAACTTACCCATGGCGCGGAATCCATGAAGCTGCTGCCGCCCGGCGGGTTTCCGCCAACAAAGCCGCCCAGCTACGGCGTGGTGACCCAGGGCGCTGTCAGTTCGGTCGAGATCGAGCGCCCTGATGTGGTGCGCAGCTTTTGCATCGCGACGTCCGCCACCGATTTTCCTCCAAGCCGGCCATCGACTTGGAGCGGCGCGATCGACCAGATCGCGGCGGGTGCCATGCCAGGCGAGGCTGACGACGCCGTCCCGGCGGCCGAGCGCCCCAAGAGGCTGATCGTCGTCGCCACCGGAAACGTCTCCGGGGGCATGGCCGTCGACGTCCTGCCATCGCAGCCGTTGGAAGACCCGTCACAGAGCTGGAACGCCCTGACCATTGGGGGCTTCACGCGCAAGGAGCAGCCGCCGGCACCGCCGCCTGTGTTGCAGGCCGCGGTCCCGGCCAATCACCGCAGCCCCTTCAGTCGTGGCTCACAGTCGCTGCCCGACGACCTGACGCCGATCAAGCCGGAAGTGTTGTTCGAGGCCGGCAACATGATGTCGGACGCGACCGGCTTCTGCGGCTGGGACCCGGCCGTCTCCCTCCTGTCGGCCGGCTCCGATGTCGCGACTGAACCGCTCGTCCCGTTCTGGGCAACGAGCGCGGCCGCCGGCATGGCCGGAAACTTCATCGGCCGCCTGCAAGCGGCTCGGCCCGACCTCTGGGCGGAGACGCATCGCGCATTGACCGTGGATTCTGCCCGATGGCCCGAACCGATACGAAAAGGGTTCATCGGCACCGGAGCCCACTGGAAGACCGGTAAAGCGGCCACCAAGGCCAAGAAGCAGGGGATGCTTCGCGAGTTCGGCTACGGCGTGCCGGACATCGAGCGAGCGATCCTTTCGGCGCGCAATGACGCCACGCTCGTCGCCCAAGCCGAGATTCAGCCCTTCGCGATCGGAGCTGACGGCCGGACCGGCGTGTTCAATGAGATGCATTTCTACGATCTGCCTTGGCCGAAAGCAGCGTTGGAGGCGCTCGAAAACGAGATTGTCACGATGAAGGTGACCTTGTCGTATTTCATCGAGCCGAACTTGGCGGGCAAGGCGGCGACCCGACCGGACACATATCGTTCCTTCGGGCTGCGGTTTGACATGAAGAAGCGCACCGAGACGGCTGCCCGCTTTCGTAGCCGGATTTCCGCGAGCCAGGCCAAGGACGGCACCGAAGCCGATGGCGAGGCCAGTTGCTGGCTTCTGGGCCCAAAAGCAATCCAGGCGGGCTCGCTGCACTGCGACCTCTGGCGCGGTAGGGCGATCGAACTGGCAGGGCACGACGCGATCGCGGTCTATCCGGTCGGTGGATGGTGGAAGTCGCATGTTGGCCAAAAGCGGGTGGCTGACAAAGCGAGGTACGCTCTGGTCATCTCGATCTCCGCTCCCGGTCAGGCTGTCGATCTCTACAGTGAGATCAGCACGCTTGTTGAGAACAAGGAGATCGAGGTCTTGCTCGGCTGAGGTGCGGTCGGTAACCGACATGGAGGTCTGAGCCTCCGGCGAAGTGGCAGTGAAGGCAGCATGCTGCAGCGGAGCAAAAACGACATAGGTTGAACGGTTTAGCGCGGGTCTGACGGTATAGCGGGGCGGACGATGCAGAGCCTCCGTCGTACCGCGGCGTACAAGCGGCGGGAGGCCTGAATGCGATCCTGGGCGGCACTGGATTTCCGTGCTGGGCGATAGACCGCGAAGGGTCAGATTCTGGAAATCGGTCAAAAAACCAGTGTTTTCAATAGCCGGTGTTTTTGACGGTGCGCCTGACGGTATCGAGGAGGCCGGAAAATTTTTTCTCTTGAATTTTCAATTGGTTACGATGCTAGGAAATAATCGAGTGGGAGTGACCGGGCCCAATTGTTCGAACAATTGGCGCGCGGCCGGCGTCTGAGCATCGAGCGATGACGGCGTCCGCCAGCGGCCAGCCTGTGCGCCCCATCCCGGCGGTTCTCGCGGTGATGGTGCGGGGTGACGAGGTGCTCCTCATCCAGCGGGCCAACCCGCCGGACGCCGGGCTCTGGGGCTTTCCCGGCGGCAAGGTCGAGTTCGGCGAGGCGCTGTTGCGCGCCGCCGAACGGGAACTCCTCGAGGAGACGGGTGTCACCGGCACGGCGGAGCAGGTGATCGACGCCGTCGATGCCTACGACATCGCGGACGACGGCACCCTGCGGGCCCATTTCACCCTCATCGCGGTGCATTGCCGGTGGCAGGCCGGGGAGCCGGCCGCAGCGGACGATGCGCTCGACGCCCGCTGGGTCCCGCTTGCCGAGCTCGGCCGGACCCTCGTGCTCAGCCGCGACGTGGCGCGGATCGCGAGACGGGCAGCGTCGCTGACAGCCTGAGGCCTCAGTACTGCGCGAAGGTGTCGTGCATGATCCGCTCCTCCTGGCGGATGCGGGTGATCAGCGGAATGGCGTAGATGGAGAGCCCCACGACGAGCGTCGCCCAGGCGTGGAGCGCCACCGCGTAGCCGATCAGCTCCGGCAGGATGTTGAGGTAGTAGTTGGGGTGGCGCACCGCCTGGAAGAGCGGGTGCGTGACGAGGTCGTGGTCCTTCGCAATGATCAGCTTGACCGTCCAGAAGCGGCCGAGCAGCACCATCACGACCACCAGCATCGCCGCACCGAACGCGTAGAGGATGATCCCGAGGCCGGAGATCACGTCGAACGGGACCGGGCGAAGGAGGTATTCCGCCAGCCCCGCCAGGTAGAATCCGACATGGGCGATCGCGATCGCTTTGGAGTTTCCGGCGCCGTACTCGACCGCGCCGGCCGCCTTGAGCGCCTTCTCGTTGCGTATGGAGACGGCGAGGGAGACGAGGCGGAAGAGGATCGCGACGGCGACGAAGCCGTAGAGGATCGCGGATCCGCTGGATTGTTCGGGCATGGGGTACTCCGGAAACGGGGGCGGGGCGCAAGCCTCGCGCAGCAGGGACGGCGGTGCCTGCGGCCCGGCGCGGATCGGCGGCGGGTCACGGGCGGCGGCGCTAACTTGCAGTCGCGGATGATCCTTTCAAGGGCGGGCGGTTCGCCGTGTGCTCCCCAGCACATCGCCCTTCGGAGGGGCGGACCCTCGGCGCCCGGTGCCTTGCGTTGTGGGCGCTGCGGCGGCATGCATCGACGGCCGGGAGCCGGGATCGTCCGCCCCCGCCAGCGAGGATCCGTCCATGTCGAAGAGCGTCACCGTCCGACCGATCGTTGCCTCCGACGAGGCGGAGTGGCGGCGCCTCTTCGAGGCCTATCTCGTCTTCTACGAGACGACGGTCCCCGAGGCGGTCTACCGGACGACGTTCGCGCGTCTCCTGGGGGACGACCCGTGGCAGCCGTTCGGACTGATCGCCGAGGTGGCCGGCAAGCCGGTGGGCCTCGTCCACTACCTCTTCCACAGCCACACCTGGCGTGAGGAGCGGATCACCTACCTGCAGGACCTTTATGCCGACCCCGAGGTGCGGGGCGCCGGGATCGGCCGCGCGCTGATCGAGGCGGTCTACAAGGCGGCGGACGACGCGGGGGCGCCGGGCGTCTACTGGACCACGCAGCACTTCAACGAGACCGCGCGCCGGCTCTACGACCGGATCGGCCAGCTCACCCCGTTCATCAAGTACCAGCGGCCCCGCTGACCCAGCTCACCAGCGGGTGAGGACGGTCGTCGGCACGCCGAGCCGCCGGCACGACTGAACCGCGGGGGACGACGGCAGAAGCACACGGTCGGCCGAGCGGCCGAGCCGCCGAAGCACCGCGAGCTCGGCCCGGCTCGCCCGGTCGCGGTCCGAGAGGCCGAGCCGCTCGCGCACCCATGCGGGCACCAGCTCGACGGCGCCGCGGACCATGAGGCGCTGCAGCGGGCGCAGCGGCCCGGGAAGGGCCGGCGAGGTGCGCATCAGCTCGAGAAACTCGAAGACGATGGGCGAGGGCTCGAGCCGCCCGCGCATCCCGTCCAGCATCGCCCGCCACTCCTCGACCGAACCGGGGGCGCCGGCCGCCCCGTAGAGCTGCGCCGACGCCCGCGCCTCGGCGAAGACCCGGGAGAGGGCCGCGTCGTCCAGCGGCCGGACGTAGCGGCTGTAGGCGGTCGCGAAGCCGAATGTCGCCGTCGCCTGCACCCAGTCGAGCAGCGCGACGTCGTTTGCGCGGTAGGGGACGCCGCCGGGTGTCTCGCCGCTGACGTGCTCGTGCATCCGGACGACGCCTGCGATCATCCGCTCCGACACGCTGCGCGGGCCGTAGACGGTGACCATCGCCGCCTGTCCCGTCCGCTGCAGGCGGCGCACCGGGTCGCGGCGGAAGGACGAATGCTCCCAGACGCCGGTCCGCACCGAGGGCTCGGCGAGCTCCAGGATCACCGCCGCCACCCCGCCGCAGAAGAGGGCGACGGGGTTCCTGAAGATCTTCCAGGAGATCGAGTCCGGGGCGATGAGCGCCGCCTCTCCGGCCGGGACGGAAAAGTCGATCGTCCCGGCGTCGGCGGGCCGGGTCAGCCGCAGCACCGCCTCGTCGAGCCGGCGCTCGATGAACGGCGGGAGACTCAGCGGGGACCGCGCGTTCTGCAGGGACATGACCTCACACCCACTCGGACTCGTCGTTGCTCGGAGCGCGGCGGCGCGCCGCGACCGGCACCATGGACGTGGGAACAGCGCGTGCCGTTGTGAAGCGCGGCCTGCGATCACGCGTCGTCGGTCTTGATCGCCGCCCACGTTTCGCGATCAGGTGAAGCAACGGGCCGCCATCTGGACGGTTCCGCACTCAGGACGAGGCCAACGATAATGATAAACTACGACTTCTCCGGCCGTGTGTGCGTCGTCACCGGCGGGGCGCAGGGGATCGGCGGCGCCGTCGCCACCCAGCTCGCGGCGGCCGGCGCGACGGTCGCGCTGTGGGACATGGACCGCGCGCTCGCCGAGGAGCACGCCGCGCGCATCGGCAAGGCCGCGGCGTTCGACGTGGACGTCGCGAGCTGGGAGAGCGTCGCCGCCGCGCACGAGGACACGGTCGCCAGGCTCGGCGAGGTGGACGTCCTCGTCAATTCCGCCGGCATCGCCGGGATGAACGCCACCGTCGCCGACTACCCCGTGGAGGAGTTCGCGCGGATCTGCGCCATCAACCTTCTCGGCACCTTCCACACCAACAAGGTCGTCGCGGCGGGGATGCGGGCACGCAACTACGGACGCATCGTCAACATCGCCTCCGTCGCCGGCAAGGAGGGCAACCCGAACGCCTCCGCCTATTCGGCCTCGAAGGCGGGCGTGATCGGCTTCACCAAGAGCCTCGGCAAGGAGCTGGCGGACGTCGATGTGGCGGTGAACTGCGTCACGCCCGCGGCGGCGCGCACGCGGATCTTCGACCAGATGAGCGAGGAACACATCAACTACATGCTCTCGAAGATCCCGCGCGGGCGATTCCTGGAGGTGGACGAGGCCGCGGCGATGATCGTGTGGCTCGCCAGCGAGGCCAACACCTTCACCACGGGCGCGGTGTTCGACCTCTCCGGTGGCCGCGCGACCTACTGACGGCGCGCCGGACGCCCGGCCGACGGCGCCTAGGGGCGGTCTTCCAGCACCAGCGCGGCTCCGCGCTCGGCGATCATCGCGGTCGGCGTGTTGGTGTTGCCGGAGGTGATCGCCGGCATCACCGATGCGTCGATGACGCGAAGGCCGCCGACGCCGCGTACCCGGAGCCGCGCGTCGAGCACGGCCATCTGGTCGTCGTCGTGACCCATCTTCGCCGTGCCGACGGGGTGGAAGATCGTCGTGCCGATGTCGCCTGCGGCCTTCGCCAGCGCCTCTTCGTCGTCGCCGACGGCGGGGCCGGGGAGGTACTCCTCCGGGTGGATGCCGGCGAGCGACGGCTGTGCCATCAGGCGGCGCGTGACGCGGATCGCGTCGGCGGCGACGCGCCGGTCGTCCTCGGTGCTGAGGTAGCACGGCGCGATGACGGGCGGCGCGGACGGATCGCCCGAGGCGAGGCGCACCGTACCCCGCGCCGTGGGGCGCAGGTTGCAGGCACTCACCGTGATGGCGGGGAAGGTGTGCAGCGGGTCGCCGAACTTGTCCAGCGACAGCGGCTGGACGTGGAACTGGATGTTCGGCCGGGCCTGCTGCGGGTCGGAGCGGGTGAAGATGCCGAGCTGGGACGGCGCCATCGTGAGCGGACCACGCCGGCGCACCGCGTAGTCGAGGCCCATCAGCGCGCGGCCGGCGAGCGAGTGGTAGGACTGGTTGAGCGTCTTGATGCCCGTCACGGTGTAGATCGCACGCTGCTGCAGGTGATCCTGCAGGTTGCGGCCGACGCCGGGGCTGTAGTGCCTCGCCTCGATGCCGGCGTCCGCGAGCCAGGCGGGATCGCCGATGCCGGAGAGCTGCAGGATCTTCGGCGAGCCGATCGCGCCCGCTGCGAGAATGACCTCGCCTGCCGTGCGCACCGTGACGCGCTCGCCGTCGCGGCGGTAGACGACGCCGACCGCGCGCCCGTCCTC